>JANQHY010000061.1 GCA_028282395.1 Gammaproteobacteria bacterium | reverse complement strand
AGTTTGTGCGTAAGGATGCCTCTCCTTGTTCTGAATATGTTGTCTTTGAAGGTTTAGATGTCCATCAACAATTGCCATTAAATAAGCGCCATCGCATTGAATTAGGAGAATTGCCGGCAGGAGAGTATCGTTTTACCTGTCAAATGGGAATGTATCAGGGCGAATTGATTGTTGAGTAAATCAAGGAATGAACATCTACTGCATTCAGCTTAGTGCTAGGCAGTTTTAGAAAATTACTAACAGGAGTGCGAGCTCAGTTACAATTTTGATATACCTGGCCACGACTTACCTTTAATAATTAAATCTTACACCGTATTGCAATGATAATTTAATTTCTACTAAATGCTTTGCAATTCATTAGCGTAGCGCATATATTGTTATAATTCTCGCCAATTAGGGGCGTGTAGGCGTGAATTATGGCACAGAGGGCATTAATCAG
Source organism: Gammaproteobacteria bacterium (assembly GCA_028282395.1). Next base: position 8,756 of record JANQHY010000061.1, on the reverse strand, counting down.
AACGAATAGTTTTCTGAATGGACTGAGTACCAAGGGGGCACAATGCGAGTTTTTCTAGCAGGGTTTTTAACCGAGACTAATACCTATTCGCCAATACCAACCACACTTAAAGATTTTCGCCGTTGCTATTTTACTGATCAGTTTGTTGCCGATGAAATATTCTATTGGGATGCGCCGCTTTATAATTTTGCCCAAAAAGCTGAAGCGCTTGGTTGGGAATATATTCGCGGTCGGTGCGCCGTTGCTATGCCGGCTGGGCCAGTCGTGCAGAGAGATTATGAAACTATTCGTGATGAAATTCTTCACAGTTTACAGCAAGCTACTCCAGTTGATATTGTTTTTCTTCATCTGCATGGTGCGATGGTTGCAGAAAACTGTTTTGATTGTGAAGGAGATATATTAACGCGGATACGTCAGCAGGTAGGGCCTGACACCATTATTGCTGCGCTATTTGACCCGCACAGTCATTTGACTGAAACGATGATGACCGCGGCGGATATTCTTGTTTGGATGAAAGAATATCCTCATACAGATGGATTAGCGCGCAGTGATGAAATTTTCACGATGGTTGAGAGAATGGTTAATCATAAGATTAAGCCGGTTATCAGCTATTACGATTGTCAAACGATAGCGGTATTACCTACAGTTGAAGGTGCAATGAAGGATTTTGTTGGGCAGATGAAAGCGATTGAGTCTAGCGATCCAGCAATTTTGTCTATTTCACTTATTCATGGATTTCCCTGGGGAGATGTGCCAGATATGGGAACCAAATTATTGGTTATAAGTGATAATCAACCACAGTTGGGCGATAAAATAGCAAAAAAGCTAGGCCAAATGCTGACAAGGGAGATTATTCCCCAGACGCCTATTGTCACTATTTCACTTGATGAAGCAATGGTGAAATGTCGCGATCATCATGGTAGTCAACCTCTGGTCTTGGCTGATTTTGCTGATAACTCTGGTGGTGGAGCGCCAGGAGATTCAACCTTCATTTTGCAAGCATTACTGGATAATCAAATTAGCCATTTTGCTTTATCAGCATTATGGGATCCGGTGGCAGTAGAGATTGCTATCGCTGCAGGAGAGGGGGCAAAATTACCATTACGGCTGGGTGGCAAACTAGGCAGATTTTCAGCAGACCCAATAGATCTGACCGTTAAAGTTAGTAAGATTGTTACAGCGATGCGTGTGCCACTAGGTGATAAAATGACTTTTTTTGGTAATGCTGTCGCACTATCATTGGAAGAGATAGGCGCGGATATTGTTATTCACGATCGGCATTGCCAAACGTATGCATTGGAATGTTTTAGCCATCTAGGTATTAATCCGGTTAGAAAGCGTGTGTTAGTAGTGAAATCAAGTAATCATTTTCGTGTGGCATTTACCAAAATTAGCTCGGAAATTTATCTGGTCGCAACAGATGGCGCACTCAATCCTGATCTCAGTAAATTGCACTATACCCACGCAACCAATTATTTTTCATCTAATCATGGGAGATAATCAGTCGTGATAAAATCGCAGAAGCAGCATGATCTCATAGCAATACCAGATGATTTGCCAGTCGTTGACCCACATTGTCATTTTTGGAAATTTGATGCTAATCATTACCCTTGGTTGGCCCAAGGAGAAAGTCCTTTATTAGGAGATTTAAGCTCAATTCGCCGCCACTATCTTCCCAGCGACTATTTTGCTGACAGTTTGCGCATCAATATAAAAAAAATCATTCATATTGAAGCAACGGCTCTTGCTTTTGCCAGACAAGAAGTAGAGAATATAGTGATATTGATGAAAGATGTCAGGATGTTACAAGGAATTGTTGCTGGCATCGAATTGAATGCTGCCGATGTTGAGCAGCATCTTGCTTATTACAGCCAATTTCCACAAGTCAAAGGTGTGAGACAGATAGTTGGCTGGCATGACAACCCACTTTACCGTTGTTGCGATCGTGGCGATTATTTAACCGACACGCAATGGAAAAAAGGGTATGCATTGTTATCACAATATGGCTTTTCATTCTCGATGCAAGTGTTACCGCAACAATTGTCGCAGGTAATAGCGATTGCCAACGAATTTCCCGATACACCTATGGTTGTAACTCATGCCGGGATGCCATTGGCTGAAGAGAGACAGATTTGGCAGCAGAGTATGCGCCAGTTATCGAGTTGTATGAATGTCATGGTGCAACTTTCTGGTTTTGCAATGGTCGACCATAATTGGTCAGTTGCGTCGATTACACCATTGATTGAGCATCTAATTGACTGTTTTGGTGTTGATCGTTGCTTTTTTGCCAGTAATTTCCCAATTGATGGATTATATTGCCGTTTTACTGAATTAATGGATAGCTACCATTCAGTTGTGGCAAAGTTGTCATGGGAAGATAAAAGTAAACTTTTTTCACATAATGCTGAAAAATTTTATCGAGTCTAATCACATTAGAGGAGTTTAAATATGAGTAATTTAAACAATGTTATTATTACTGGAGGATCGAAAGGGATTGGTGCAGCGACTGCTAAACTATTTGCCCAACAAGAAGAGACAAAAAATATTTTTATTCTCGATCTGGTAGAACCGGAATATACATTGGAGCAAGTCACCTATTTCCCTTGTGATATGTCACAACCAAGTTCAATTGAAGAGGCGGTTAAAAAAATTCTTGCCCAAGAAGAAAAAATTGATAGCGTTGTTAGTAACGCCGGTATCCATTTTTCCGCTACTATTGAAGAGACAACATTGGATGATTACTACCGTGTTCTCAATACTAATTTGACCGGTACTTTCTGGTTGCTTAAATCGGTATTGCCAACTATGCGCCAGCAGCAAGGTGGGTCAATTGTATTATTGGGGTCTGATCAAACTTTGATAGGTAAACCACGATCAGCAGCTTATGGTATCAGTAAATCAGCAATTGGTTATTTAACTAAGAGTATCGCACTGGATTATGCCAAATATGGCATTCGCGTAAACTGTGTTTGTGCTGGGACCATCAATACACCACTGTTGCGTGATGCTATGGAAAAGCATCATTTCAGAAGCGGGGTTTCAATGATAGAGATTGAAAAGGAGGAGGCGCAGGCACAGCCGTTAAACCGGGTGGGATCACCGGAAGAGGTGGCAAACCTGATTTTTTTCCTCTGTAGCGATAAAGCCAGTTATATGACAGGTTCTTTAGTGGCCATTGATGGCGGTTATACTTGCCGATAACCTGTTTAGTGGAAAGTAAGATTATTGTGCAAATTCTGTCTTTTATTGTTGCATCGCTATTGTCTATTGGTATAATAGCCGCGATTAGTGTAGTGATATTCTGTGATCTTATGGTATATCATTATGATAAATAATAATTTTCTCATGTAGCTTAATCGGAGATTAAAAAATGAAAAAACTCATGATCGCAGGTGGTCTGGCGACATTAATGGCTGTTAGCACAGGCATTTGTGCTGCACCGAACTATGCTTATTATAATAGCGGTGCTCAGCAAGGACAGCTTCCTACAGCAACTAGGCAGATTTACGGTTCGTTAATGCTCGGTGGTAATGCGCTGCAGGATCAATATTGGGCGGATACTGATATTCCGTTAGGTTTAACACTCAAGTATAAATTTGGTGGTAATGTTGGCGGCAGTCTTGGTATCAAGATGGGTAATTGGCGCAGTGAACTGCAGATGATTTACATGCAGAATGAGATCAATAGTATTGACGGTGATGCTTTAGCTGGTGATCTGTCGGGAACCAACATGTCGGCGCTTGCGATAATGGTGAATTTCATTCACGATTTCCATATTGATGAGCACTGGGTGCCCTATCTTGGATTGGGTGTTGGTGTACTGTCATTTAACTTTAATAATGATGATAATGGTTTGGTAGATGGTACACAGACGCACGCATTTGGTTATCAGAGTATTCTCGGTGTCGGCTATCAGATCAATAAAAATATACGCTTGTTTGGAGAGTTTCACCATATTGGTTCCTCTTCAGTTACAGAGAAATATTATGTTCAGCACAGAAATACAACAACAACGGAGGATTTTGATACCTATTATCAGAATAATCTGTTTGATGTTGGTGCTTCATTCTTTTTTGATGTGTAATGTTTTATGATGTCGGGACAATCTGAGTATTGTCCCGATTCTGGTAAAAGTAGCATAATATATTACTAATTTGTAAAAATATATTGAACTGTTTGCCAGGAAAGTAGGGGATAAAGGGTAGGTAAATTTTTATTGTAGTGATATTGCAAAAAGCAGGTGTTTTTTGCATTCATAACATTTTTAATGTAATCACTATGACCTGATTAATCTCCATTGTTTTTTTAGGGTAACTTCTCACCTCCGTCGTTGCGAGGTGCGTAGCGCCGAAGCAATCCAGCACTTTGTTGCTAGCGACTTTATCGCTGTATTGCTGTGTTACGCTTGCAATGACGAGAATGCCAGTAGTTACTTTTGGGGTAGGTGTTGACAGTAATGAAATTTATTTCTGTTAACTATTTTGTTTGTAATATCTATTCTAATCCTTAACTGAGTCGTTATCTGTCATGATTTAAAGATTTTTTCATGATTGTTATCTTCGGCAGGGTTAGATAGTAGTTAAATTTGTTGGAGGGTTTATGAAATATCCCAGTCGTATTGATGCTATTATTGCGCTTAGTTTAATTCATGGTAAAAGCATCAACAGAATTGCTCTTGATTTGGAACTTACAGAGCGTGCGGTGCAACTACGCTGGAAAAAAACGGTTAATCATCTCCATTGCCGTACTTCACAAGAAGCTACTGCTAAATTAGCCGCGTTATGTGAACGTCAGAATAAAAGGTACCCTCTTTTTGTTGAAGACATTTTAAATATTTTGCTATAGAAAATCGCTTATTCTTTTCTTAACTTCTCATTTGTGCATTTATTGGATATTATATTAAGGGAAAATAGGGGTGAGAGTTTTATGTATAGTGAATATCTTTTTCAAAATAGTTCACCGTTTGAGTTAGCTCGATTGCAGTTATTGAACAATATTTATAATCCTAACAGTCAACATGGATTACAAGCTGTATTGCGGCCAGGAATGAATGTGCTTGAATTGGGCTGTGGGCCAGCAATTCTTGGGCGTTGGATAGCTGAGCAGATTGGTGAAGAGGGGACCTATGTTGGTATAGAGCGTGATGGTCAACAGATTATGCGCGCCGAGCAACATTCACTAGGGAATATGGTATTTATTGAAAGTGAAATAGAGCGTATTAATGAAATCGCACTATTAAAAGGCGTGGAATTCGATATTATTTACGGGCGCTGGATATTGGCTTGGGTGTTACCACATCATATAAAACAGGTGTTGAAAGCTCTGTACTATATGTTAGCACCGAATGGTAGATTGATCTGTGAAGAGGGTGATTTTTCTGTTGCTTGCTGCGTCAGCGCAGATAATTATGCCAAACGCATTGACAATGTCGCATTTGCACAGTGGTATCGTTTGAGTTTTGAGTTGGCCAAACTCTACTCGGTTGATTATACGCTAGGAGAGAGTATTACCCAATGGTTAGGCGAGGCTGCTGGCCGTATTCCTTATACGACAGTTTTTCATCCACACCTGACCAAACCCGAAAACAAGCAGTTATTGACGTTAGCGATGCAGAGCTATCGTCCCGTAGCAATTGATAAGCATCTAGCAACGGATGAGGAGCTTGGTGCATTAATTGAAGGGCTGCAGCAGTTGGCTAATGATGAGACAATACATATCCATTTCGTTAAAGACAGAATAGCCACAGTTGTGCGAACAGGGAACTAACAGGAGAACTTTACAATAGGGGACGATATGCTGCATCACTGCTTGACAAGGGCGTTGCAATCACCCTACCATAGGCGCACTATGAATCATTTATCGTATATCGTAACAGCAGCGATTGCGTTATTACTCATTTTTGAGGGGTTTCTGCCATTTGTTGCACCGCGCTTGTGGCGAAAAATCATGCAACATTTGATCAATCAGCGCAATCACACGGTGCAAATTGCCGGTTTGGTAAGCATGATAATCGGTGTGATTCTGTTTTGTTTGGCGCATTACTTTTTGTAGCCATGTTAATAACTGTGAGCACAGCCAATATATTATAATAATCAACTAAGGGGAGAACTATGACAGCAGCGTCTGTAATTGTACTGGGACTGCATTGGGGGGATGAAGGTAAAGGCAAAGTTGTTGATTTGCTTACTGAGTCTGTTGATGGTGTCGTGCGTTTTCAAGGGGGGCATAATGCTGGCCACACATTGGTTATTAATGGTGAGAAAGTCGCGTTAAACCTTATCCCCTCAGGAGTGATGCGGGAAAAAGTGCCATGTTTCATTGGTAATGGCGTTGCTCTATCTTGTGAAGCGCTGTTGCAGGAGATTGAGCGTCTTGAGAGTAAAGGTGTTGACGTGCGCTCACGGCTGTTTATTAGCAAGGCCTGTCCTCTTATTTTGCCAACTCATGTGGCACTTGATCAGGCGGCTGAGGCCAAGTATGGTAGCGCAGCAATTGGCACTACACGTCGTGGTATTGGCCCAACATATGAAGATAAAGCGGCGCGTCGTGGACTACGAGTTGGCGACCTGTTAGATAGTGAACATTTTGCGCAACGTCTTGAGGAGCTAATGGCTTACCACAATTTCCTTTTGCAGCATTACTATAAGGTTGATACGGTTGATTATAATGCTGCATTAGAAAAATTACTCGACCAGGGGGAGCAGTTGGCGCCGATGATGGTCAACATCTTCGATAAACTATTGCAGTTCCAGAGTAGTGGAAAGAGTCTACTTTTTGAAGGAGCGCAAGGCGCACTATTAGATATTGATCATGGCACCTATCCATTTGTTACCTCATCAAATACCACCACTGGTGGCATTGCTACCGGGAGTGGAATGGTTCATTGCAAAGATAGCCATATTCTCGGTATAGCAAAAGCATATATGACGCGTGTTGGCGCTGGTCCGTTTCCAACGGGATTGGAGGATGCCAATGGCAAGCATCTTGGTGATCGTGGTCATGAGTTTGGCACTAATACAGGTCGTCGCCGTCGTTGCGGATGGTTTGATGCGGTGTTAACGCGGCATGCATTGAGATTAAATGGCATTACTGGCCTCTGTTTGACCAAATTGGATGTATTGGATGGTTTGGAGCAGATCAAAATCTGTGTTGCTTACGAGTTGGCTGATGGCAGCGTGGTAAAAGTGCCGCCACTAGATAGCCGAGAGCTGACACAGTGTCAGCCAGTCTACGAGACGTTGCCAGGTTGGCGCGAAACGACGGCTGGGGTGACCAATTATGAAGCACTTCCAGTCAATGCTAGACAGTATCTCGCTCATCTTGAGACGCTACTGGAGACACCCATTGTATTAGTTTCAACGGGTCCTGATAGGTGTGAGAGTATTGGTATACATAAACCATTTATTGACTAAAGAAAGGGTTATTGACAAGGGCCGGCTCCTTTCACTATTATCACAGTCCGGAGCCGAGGTGGCGGAATAGGTAGACGCGCAAGCTTCAGGTGTTTGTGGGGGAAACCCCGTGGAGGTTCAAGTCCTCTCCTCGGTACCATGAGATAGCGGGCTTAAAAAAGCCGAACAAGGAAAGTGCTCATTGATGGCAATTATGTAAAATGGATTTTGTTCTATAGTACATTTGACAGCATGGCAAAAGAGATATAATAATGGGTGATATGACGGATACAGAGAATATTGCACTAGAACAGCTTGCTGAAGATGCCAATTATGCTATTGAGCAGATGAAAGAGATTGATAGAATCCGCTATTGGACCACAGCAGTTACCACATCACGTAAAACATCATTTCGTGTTTTTATGGCCGATGAGTGTAACAAAATTACCCGAGAGGCGCAGAGTTACCTTCTCTCATTAGAAAGGGGTGGGATAATCGATAGTCCTACACGGGAACTGGTAATTGACAGTGTGATGTTTCATAACTCCTCAATAGTTGATCTGCCGCTTATGAAGGCAACAATTTTCATGGTACTAGTCAGTAATTTGTTAGAACAGGATGAGATTAAGCAGCTTCACTCGATTATTTTTGATCAAAGTGGTGTGCAGCATTAAAGAACAGTTAGCAACGGTGTGAGTCTATATGAGTAAAAATCTTGTTATTGTCGAATCGCCTGCCAAGGCAAAAACGATTGAGAAATATTTGGGTAAAGATTATCGCGTGATTGCATCTTATGGTCATGTGCGTGATTTGGTAGCGAAAGATGGCGCGGTTGATACCGACCATGATTTTGCTATGACCTATGAAATTGGTGAAGATAGCGTTAAAAATATCAAAGCAATCGAAAAAGCGTTAAAATCAGCTGATAATCTCCTGTTGGCCACTGACCCGGATCGTGAAGGGGAGGCAATCTCTTGGCATCTATATGAGATCCTTAACGATGACAACCTACTGGCTGACAAGAAAGTCTGCCGCGTTGTTTTTCACGAGATTACTCGTGCAGCCATTGAAAAAGCCATTGCCAACCCTCGCCAATTAGAGAGTCATCTAATCGATGCATATCGTGCGCGGCGCGCACTTGACCATCTCGTTGGTTTTAAATTATCACCTCTATTGTGGCATAAAATTCGTCCAGGGCTATCAGCTGGACGGGTGCAGAGTCCAGCATTGCGGCTGATTGTTGAGCGCGAGAATGAAATTAAGAAATTTAAGCCGCGTGAATATTGGCGTATTAGTGCAGACCTGATGACTGAGAAGCAACCGTTTTCAGCGCGATTAACGCTCTATGAAAATGAGAAAGTTGAG
>JANQHY010000091.1 GCA_028282395.1 Gammaproteobacteria bacterium | reverse complement strand
GTGCGGCAGTACCATTAGTGGTAGTGAGTGCATGAGGCGTGTGCAGATAGTTTTGCAAAGCCTGTTCAAATTTTTCTGTACGTGGGCCAGTTGCCAGCCAGCCTGATTTCAGGCACGCAACAATTTCGTTGATCTCCGCATCACCAATAAGGGGTCGCGCAAAAGGGAGAAAATTTTTCAATGGTAACTCATCAGACATTAAATACTCCTCGTAATTAGCCAAGTGCCAATGGTAATAAAAATAATACCAGCAATGCGCGCAGCATTTAAGGGCTCGTTAAGTAAATAGTAGGCAGCAATGGCGTTGATAATAAAACCAAGACTCATTAGTGGATAGGCAGCGCTAACATCGATACGCGAAAGAACGATTAGCCACGATGCCAGGCTAATGACATAGATAGCGACGCCACCAATAAGAAACGGATTGGTGGCAACGCGCCACCCGATTGGGAATAGGTTGCTAAAAGAGAGTGTGAACTCACCAATGTGGTTCATGCCCACTTTCAATAACAGTTGTGCGGCAGTGTTGAGTAGTACTGAGAGAAGCACTAAGGGCAAGGCGACATTCATAATGGAATCCTCCGGTTGCTGACTAAAATATCACGCCGATTATGGCGAATAGGATAGAGTTGCAGTTGCGGCTGCTGCCGTTTTAATGTTTGATATTCATCACGGCGCATAATTGCAAAACGTTGAGTTGTTCCCTGGTTCCAGCGGACAATAAATTGGTGATAGTTCCATATCCATGACGGTTGCTGTTTTTGATGAGTAATGCCAAAACTTAGTTCGCCAAGCCAGTCGACAATAATGACGCGTTGGCCCAAATAGAAAGGGAGGTCTTGATAGTAGTGGCGGTAGCTGATAACTTGCGTATCGTTTTTCAGCAGCGGTTTAATTATCATTGCCATCGGTTTAATTGAGCGATCATCGAAATAGCCGGCTACCACATTCGCCAATGGCAGTGCTGCAGCGAAACCAATTATTAATACTATCAGAGCATGGCGGAGTGTTTTTCTATATAAAAGGAATAAACTGATGATGGCGCTGGCGGCGATCACTGCAGCCAATAGTAGCGCAAATGGCCAGATCGCCTGTTTTCCCGGCATTGGAGCGATAACAATAGCGACGGGAAGGCCGATTGCAAAAGCGATACTAAAAAGCGTGATGCCAAGCCAACCATAATGTACCCCTTTACTGTAGGAAGTGAGTGTAAGCATTTGACGTAGATAGTAGGCGGTAATAATTGCCAGCGCTGGAAATAGTGGCACAATGTAGCCGATTAATTTCGACTGTGACACGCTGAAAAAGATAAAAATCAAACCGATCCATAGTAGTAAAAAGTGATGGATGGCGCGACGTTCTGATGAGTGTTTATCACGCCAGACAGTTAGCACTGCCTGGGGTAAAAAAAAGGTCCAGGGAAAGAAGCCTATTAATAGAACAGGAATGAAAAACCAAAATGGTTGATAGCGTTGTGCATAATCGGTGCTGTAGCGTAATATTTGCTGTTCAATAAAATAGAAGTGGAACCAGTGCGGGTCTGCATGTGCCATTAACAGATGCCAGGGTAGAGCGACAATAAAAAAAAGTAGTAATGCAGTGGGAAGATAGATCTGTTTCAGCAAGCGCCAATCATTACGTAGTAGGATCCAAACGCCGACAATCATGATTGGAAAGACGATGCCAATCAGTCCTTTTGTTAAGACCCCAAGGGCAGCAGCAATAGCCGAAAGATAGATGAGCATGCGACGCTTCTTTCCTAACGGTAGGGTCGTTGCAACGATAAAGCTTAATAGTGAGCAGGTAATAAAAAAACAGACAGCCATATCAAGTGTATTAATATGTGCCATACAATAGTAGAGTAGTGAGGTGGCAACTATTGTTGCAGCCAGCCAGCCGGTAGTGCGGTCAAAAAGCTTGCGCGTACCGAGATAGATTACAACTGCACCCAGTACACCAAAGGTGGCAGTCCAGAACCGCGCGGCCCATTCGTTAGCGCCGAGTATTTTAATGCTGAATGCTTGGAGCCAGTAGAAAAGGTCAGGCTTCTCAAAATATTTAATATAGTTAACATGAGGAATTAGGTAGTGACCAGTTAATGCCATCTCACGACCAATTTCGGCATAGCGTTGCTCATCGGTGATTGCCAATGCGCGGGTACCAAGAAAGAGCGCATAGAAAAAAGCAATGGTAATAAAAAGCATCAGCGAGTCGCTTAGCCAATTACCTGTTTCTGTATTATTATTGGACATATGATGAGTCACCTTTTCTCGTTGCAGATACTAACCTCTTCTTATTACCTCGTCAAACAGATAATTTTTCCTAAT
>JANQHY010000021.1 GCA_028282395.1 Gammaproteobacteria bacterium | reverse complement strand
CTGACAGGCTTGGCGCCAGAGTAGGTAATAAGCTCACCGAACACTTGAGCTGTGAGTTCTTTACCAATGCGGGTTTGAATGCCATTAATAAAAAACACAATTAAAATGACAATTTTTGTTATAAAAGAGTTTCTAACGTAGGGATTTTTAAATAATGACCCAGTAATCTTATAGTATCCCATATTTAACTTACTAACACTGTGTACAGAGTGGTAATACCTCCAGTTAAATGGAAAAATCCACTCGATGCCTTCCGTTGTTGGCAGATTCCCTTTTTCGATCCACGTTATTTTTATCCCATAATTTTTTTCTAATTGATCTAGCTCTAATGCAATAGCATATCGATTTTTAATCAACTGTTGGCTAACGATATAAGAATCTAAATTATTAGTGAGCTTATCTAAACTTACTTCTGTTTCGTTTAAATACGATTGAATATCTATGAAAGCAAGCAAAAATAATAAAAATGTAAATATTATTAATGTTGAAATAACTCTAAAGCTTATTTTTCTTTTAATTTGCCTACTTAGTGTAAAAGCTCTATTCATGTTTGATTTCAACCAGTTGGCTTATAGGATTTATCACTCCTATTATCTTATTAGTATTTCTTGAAATTTTGTAAATTACAAAATTTAAATTTCTATAATAATCTGGATTTAACTGAACTGCAGTTTTATAACATGATAGGAGTGTTTTAGCTGTCACTTTCTGTTTAATCAAGTGACAATTATATACGGCCATTATCGCAGACATTAATGTTTGATATGAAACAAATGACATTTTATCTTCTGGCTCTGATTTATATTTTTCTATATATTGCTGTCTAAATTTTTTAAAATAAGGACTTGCATTTGAAAGAGACCATGGAACAATGTGGTATGCAACATATGGATACCTGGCCGGCAACCTCCCTGCTTCAGTATCCCCCCATGTGCCCCAGCCATCTCCACCAATAAAAATAGTTTTCCGTTTTTGGTGATTTGTAATTCGCGCCATCAAAACTCCTGCAGTATGGGCTAGTGTAGATAAAACAAAGATATCATTATCCCCTAAAAAGATTTTCTTTATTTCCATGGAAGAAACTTGGCCACCTAAAATCAAAGTATTCTTTGCCTTAATTCCATTATGCTTCAATAGTTTTAACAATACATTTGATTCACTAACACAACTATCACACGAAGCCTCTGTTAGGATAGATACATTATGATTTCGTAAAATATTTCTAATTAGAAGAAATTGAGATCTAGCTGCATACTTACTAGGAAGGGTGATGCCAAAGAAATTTTTCGGCAATAAGGCTAATTTATCCGAAGTGGCAAAAGGTGATAAAACCATTATATCTTTAACACCTGGATGAAGTAATAAAAATTTATTTGAAGTTCTGGGGCCTATGATTAAAGTTGGACGCCACTTATTCATTGCGCGTATTGATGAAAAGATAGATAAATCCGTGTCCTGATATAAGAATAATTTATATTTCACATCAAATCCAAGCTTTTTAGCTTCTTGTACCGCCAAGTCAATACCCATTAAATAAAATTTCTTATATTGTGTAGTAACAAATTTTTGATAATGAAAACTATCTATTATTGCCACCTTTAGAGTCTCAGATAAAGAATTGGCTGAGGCAAAACTCAACACTATAAAAGCAAAGAGATACTTAACAATACTTACCTGCTTGAACCATGCTCTCAAAACAAATCTCCTTTATTGCAACCGCTTGTGGTAACGACAACAAATAATCAATTGTTGTACAAATGTCACATGGTTGAATTAAATGATTTCTATCTTCTTGGACATCGCTAGTCATTTCTGTATTTACAAAACCAGGGCACAGTGCTGTTACTTTTATTCCAGATGAGGTTAGCTCTTTATATAGTGATTCATTAAAAGCTAATAATGCAGCCTTACTGGCAGCATATCCGCCCAGAAATGGCCTAGGAATTTTTGCATTGCGAGAGCTGACATTAATAATACAGCCATGTGCATTTTTGACCATGTACGGTGTTACAGCCCTTATCATATTAATAGCACCGATTAAATTAGTATTAATCATCTCCTGCAAGGACCCTGAAGATAAATTTGATGTTCCTCTCTTAACAAATCCAGCGTTATTAAATAGCAAATCTATAGAACCATACTTCTGGTAAGCATTGTTAATTGCTTTATTAACTTCTGTCTCAGAAAAAACATCAATGGGACAAATATCTACTCCAGTAGAATAAGACTGGGTAATTTCTTTCTCCAAAGATTCCAATAAACTACTGGTTCGCGAAATAAGTACAACGTTGTATCCCGATTTTGCCAAATGCATACTCACTTCTCGGCCTATACCTTTACTGGCTCCAGTTATAATTGCAGTACTCAAATCCGTATCCTTTACACTGGTGTTATTACCATTCTCAATATTTTAAATGTTTGTCATAAAAATGTACAAGGCTCATTATCTTAGTTTTCTTGTCGGTATTGGACTGGATGTTAAAAAAATAACATATTCAAAAACTGACAATCCCTACCTGGTCATTAAATAACTGTCAATATTTCCTGCGCTTCACCTCTTAGCTTGTCTATAACACCAAAAAGATTAGAACGTAAGTATGCCGGTAGTAATTTAATTTTAGCAACATAGCGTTCTATGGTGGCATGAATCTCATTGAGCCTGGCAGCAGCATCACTAACCAATACATGTTTACCGCCAATCATCACCCTGCCCTGTTGGAGTCGACAGATAGGTTGTTTACCTATCGCTGTTTCTATATTCTTGATTCTTTGACCAATATCATTCTCAGCATCATAATCGGTAGTTTGATTTTTAGTATCACTATCGACTATATCAGCGCCAAGAATCTCATGGCACTTTTGTTGCTGCCATTGCTTTTCTTTTTTAGCTCTTTCCTGGTTTAGCGCCCTGCCCTCTTTTGAATGATGGTAAAACCCGTAAGGTGTAGACCAGTTGCCGGATCTAATGATTGCACATAGTCTATTGACACCATGAACAAAGGATAAATTGAATTTGCTTACTTGCTGTTTTAATGCATATTTCATCTGGGCTAACAGTTCTTTAGGGCTAGATACTCTAACACCATCCCTATCGATAAGATTGACCAATGCTCCCTGTAGGTAAGCTAATTCTCTTTTTGAAAAATTAATATCACCAGTGGGGCTTACACTAATAGACTGGCTTGTCCTATTCTCAAAGCATTTCCTAGTGTTATTATTTGTTTTCTTTGTAATAGTTCTTACTTTTATAGATGTTGCAAATTTTGCCGGTTCTAAGCGGCAATTATTGCAAGATGGGCTCTTCTCAGTACTGTCGGCAACATCAATCCTAAAATCATTAGATTGTATGTTATCTGATGTGGCATCAGAGCCCTCTGTTGATTTAAGAGCACCTGATGCAGACCTAGTATTTATTTTGCTATTAACCCTTTCCTTAAGTACTTTTAAAGAAGATATTGGAATATGAAAGTGTGTTTGACGCCTACCACAAGCGATCATATTCTTTTTAAGCAATAATCCTTTTCTAATTAAGATATCTAATACAGTATCTAGCTTACGTATACTAATATTTAAATAGTTAGCTAAGGTATTCTTTCTAAGAAAGATCCATGATAGGCCTTCATTAAATACTTTAGCTCTAGCATAAATAAAGGCAATCCTGGCATAGGCAATAGCTGCATCTATAGATCCAGTAACATCTATTAACACATCTAAAAGGGCCATATTAACAGGCACAAAATCATTCACATTCTGAACTGATAAAAATAGACGTTTCACCCCATGCCATAGGCCATTAGTACGTACTAGAAAACCCTTAGACTCTAATTTTGAGAGTAGGGCATCAGTTTTACGCAAGCTAAAGCCAAACCATTGAGCGATATGCTCACGTGAGCGCACAATATATTTAACACCATGCCTGGTTATCTTAGAGCCTTGCAGGTGAAACATAATTTTAGAAAGCAGTAGAGTTTCCTCTATGCTACCGATCTGTCTATTGAGTGCGTCAAACTTTTCAAAGTGAATAGGACACAACTCAATAGAAGATACATGAGATGCAGTCATAGTAATCTCCTAAAAGTTTGCTTTTAGGCGACTAATCAACTATATTAAAGGTGTGCCGATTATCTAATAGCTGTCGTGCTTATAGTTGATTTGGCCGCTACATATAGCCTCAGCTCCACCTGAGGCTTGTTTTTTTGTCCGTAGCAACGGACATTTTAATTAATCATTATCATTGCCTTTTTGTTTTTTGTCCGTAGCAACGGACACTTTCAAATCATTTAGCTTTTCTTCAACCATTTCTCCTATTTCACGAGAAATTTCTATTATTTTATCTACCCCTAAACTTGAAACAATACTTTTGGGATAGTGCCATGATGGCAAATAATTGTTGTCATTTCTAAGGCTGCCGACATGGCGCCCACTTTTTGTGATAATCTTTATTACTTTGCCATTTAATAAATCAGATGAGCCACTATCTTTTTTAGTTCTTTTTATAATATTGTTGCTTATGCATGCTTCTAGTTTTGCTCTCCCTATCTTTCCAGAAGCTATTTTTTCAGCATGCTCCTTTATTAAATGGAGATATTCATCTCCTTTATCACAGAGTTGCTTGATACGCTCAGCCATGGAAGCGGAAACATTTTTCATGTTTGTTAGGCCAATGGCATTTATAATCTCAGTAGGGAGCTTAGAAAAGGAGAGGATGGAAGAAACGTATTGTCTAGACTTTCCTAGTTTCTCGGTTAAATCTCGTTGTTTGATTATACCTTTTTCAATTAATCGTGCAAAATGCATACCTTTAGCATAATCAGAGAGGTCTGTCCTGTTATCATTTTCGGCAGCTTGTGCCAAAGCAGCCTCATTATCATCTAGGTGGCGGACTATAACTTTGAGCTTTACCCCGGCTTTCTGAGCGGCTCTCCAACGACGTTCACCAATAATTAGCTCAAAATAGTTTTGTTGTGAAGGGTGAGGGCGTACAATACAGGGCTGTTGTTGTCCTATTTTTATTAAATCATTTGCTAGTGAGTCAATATCACCTAACTCAGATTCCGGCCTATCATGGTAAGCCCAGTTAACTATTTGACTAGTATCTAAATTGCATAATTTTTCGGAAGTAAAAGGAGCGTATTCTTGGTTAGATTCTGGATTTTCGTATATCTTATGTTTGGAGTACTTTTGTGGATTCGACTTTATAGTAGATTTTGCAACAGGGGTAGTGATAACCTCGTCTTTTTCAAAAAAGCTGTCTATAAGATTTTTTTTATTGCTCATCAAGCTCCCCTTCTTGTTCAAGGAGTTTATTCCATAAGTCAGAAACAAGATCATAATAATCTGTGGCCAGATTACTTGTTGGGCTGTATTCAATAATGCTCATATTTGCGAAGCGAGCTTCTTGTGCTAATACAGATCTTCTAATTGGAATAGGAATAATGATACCTTCGAATTGATTTAAATATCTGGCATAGATGTTTTGGCTAACTGAAGTATTTTCCAGAAAAGTTGGCACCATATAATAATGATCCCAATTTATATGCATTGATTTACGAAATTCTTCAATTTCCCCTAGGTTTTCTTTTAAGGCATCGTAACACTCTGCCTCGCAAGCTATGGGCATGATAATTGTAGAGGAGGCAACCAAAGCGTTTTCTGTTAGATCGCTCCAGCCTGGGTTACCATCAAAAAGCACAAGATCGTATTTTTTTAATTTTGGTAACAAACGCTCTTTAAAAACATATTCACGCCTATTCTCTAGACGAATTTTCTTAGCCATGAAGTTTAAATCAGAGGTCTCTGGGATTATATCAAGATTTGGTATATTAGTTTTTTGTACGACTTCTGATAAATCAGCCCCTTCAAACAAATAATGATGCAGGCCGAGATGATGAGTTTCTTCAAGTTCATCTAGAGATTTAATTTCTTGGCTTGGAACAAGGTATCTAGAAACCGACCTTTGGAAATCTAAGCCGCACACAATAGTTTTAATACCATTAATAGCGGCCATTCTAGCCAAATTAGCAGTGAACGTGGTCTTACCAACTCCTCCCTTTGGGGTGTATATATCTGCCACCACTTGAGAAGCTGGGGTTTTCATAAATCCAAATTTTTTCCCTATATCAGGTAACTGATGAGTATTCCACTTTCTTACCTGTATTTTCCCCCGCGATACACGATCTGCCAGTGGGATTTCCCCTTTTTCCTCAGCATATATTATGGGAGTTTTACTCGAATCAGTAAGCCTGTATAGCCTAATTAAATCACTTGTTGTCCACTGTTTTTCCATATTCTGAATTGACATTTTTATACGTATAATGTCAATTAAAGACCTTATTATGTATAATGTCAAACATGTGATATAAATATTATCGATCGGTATGGAGTGGCTATACCGTTAAGACACCTCCTGTATCAAAAAAACCAATCAAAACTTGCTAGCAACCCGCAGCTTTAAGATATTTAGTATATCCCAGCCATGATATTTTTAAGCCTGACGGGGTTGTCTTCGGCATATTCAGCGGTTTGCTGGATGCTGGCATGGCCCATAAGTGTTGATACCGCTTTAATTTCAACACCTGACTCAATTAGTCTGGTGGCGAAGGTGCGCCGGCCAGAATGAGAGCTAGCTCCTTTAATATTGGCCTGTTTGTAGAGTATGGCAAAGAGTTTTTGCAGGGTATCTGGTGTGAAACTAGAACCTTTTTGTGATAAAAACAGGGCCGAGTCTAAATTGAAAGGACGCTTTTTAGATTGTTTGCGCTCATCCAAGTAAGCGAGTAGGGCGTCTCTGATCGATCGGTTAGTTAAATAAATCATCCGCTGTTTATCCCCCTTGGTCATGTGGGAGAGTAAATTCATTTCTTCATAAATAGAATACCCATCAGTGACATCTTTTATTTTTAGTGATGCCATTTCTTTGGCACGCAATCCCAATCCGAACGAAAAGTGTACCAAACACAAATTTCGCTTGGCGTGCTTTGAATTTTTAGCGACCTGTAGGATTTGCTCAAATTCTGACAGAGCAAGTACTTTGGATTTTCCTTCGCGTGCCATTTTGGTTCCTTTTTGAGCTATTGTCGCATAAAATCGCCCTATGGCGCAATATTGTTGATAATGTCTATTTATTAATATTTCTAGATATTTTTAAAAAACGGCAAATTAACTAAAAAAGCAACTAACATAGAAGCGTTTTGAGACCATTTCTCGCTGTTTGGCTTATTAATGTTTATGGTATAAATTAAAGCGCTTAAACGGGCTTATTTTCGCTTTGTGATTTTTGATTGTTTAGATAGGTGCCTATGTTAATACCCAATGGGATTAATTCTTGCAGCGCTTTTTCAAGTGTGACGTCCTTGGTTTTAGCATAATCGGCCAGTTCTTCTTTAAGGGTTTTAGGCAACCAAAACTTCATTTGCACTTCGCCTTTATTGATACGTTTTTGTGAGTAGCGTTTAGATACTTCACGAGTGGTTAGGGGTTTATCTTTGATAGGGCGTTTACCTGGTACTGGATAATCAATTGTTAATTAGCACCCTAATTAGTCCATTTGAACTGCAGCATAAATGGTCCACTTGAAATAGCTTGAAAGCTCTCAAACTGAGGTGTCATTTTTGGCTAT
>JANQHY010000020.1 GCA_028282395.1 Gammaproteobacteria bacterium | reverse complement strand
GTCTTTCGATTTTGATTGGTTGTAGGATCTGTGTTTTTTGTATTTATTGGGGCTTTTGCCAAAGGCCTTTCTGAATTTGCGTTCGTATGCTCTTTGAGCGTTACGCTCTTTGATGGTTTGTTCATGTCTTGGCTTGTAGTTAGATTTTCTGTACATGAGATTACCTACTAAATTGATGTAAGAAATATTCTATTTCACTCATAGTCTATTATAATATATTTCTTGTTCTTTTTCAAGATGCAAATCAAAAAACCACTATTTTTATATATATAATTAATTGATTTATATATATTATTTTCTAAGAAGGGATAATCGGGCCATTATGCTGAAAAACCGGGTGATTTTCTGGTAAATGGCTCGTATCTTCGTAGAGGTTAACAAAGACAATACTATGATACTGCTCAAATAATTTTCTGGTTTCTGATCGTGGATTATGTAGTGACTCTGCTACGGCATAGTCATCGTTAAATCGTTCTCTGGTATGTCGAACTGAGCTGATGCCGGCACGTAACATAATAATTTCAAATGAGGAGCGTTTATCTAAAATGATTCCCATCTCATCTAAAAGATTATCTTTAATTTTCTCCAATTTATTTTTAAAATTCTGCAGTAGTGATATCTTAATGCGGGTTTTTTCGCCGCCGCCGACAAGTGATTTAAAAAATATTTTCCAAGGTTTGTTTTTATTGTCAATCATGTCTTCGATATGGCGAATCTCGCTATTAATCTTTTTCAGAATGGCTTTGTTGTATTTTGTTGCCGCTTTTCTATTTTTCCGTTCTAACTTTCTTGCCGAATTAATTTTGATTCTTAACTGATTTCCTTTATCAATTAACTGCTGATTAATTAGCTCAAGCTCTTTTATTTTTTCCCTTAATTGTTGGTTCTCCTTTCGGAGTAAATCGTTATCTTTTTCAGTTTGTAAACACTGGTTATTTAATATTTTTAGATGATCTTGGTGTTTGCTTTGCTCTTTTAATAAGAGCTCATTCTCTTTTTTTAAATTAATAATAACTTCAGTTTGTGCCTGATTATCTATTTGATGGAGATCTTTTTCATCGTTCAGCTCTTTTTCTAACTGCCTGTTTTTGTCTTTTAGCAGCGCCAGATCTAATTGATACTGTTGCTTGAGAAAATTTTTCTCAGTAATGAGCTGACTTCTCTCTTTATCAAGGGCAAGTATCTGTTGCTCTAAACGGCGGAATGCTGCTTCAGTCTGTTCCCACTCGTGTTGGTACATCCAGATTGTTTTCTCTTCATTTTTTTGTTGAGTACTGTTATCGTTGACAGAGAGATAGTTGGTATTGGCATATGGACGATTTTTTGTCATCTGTTCCAGACGCATATTTTTATACTTTCTGAAGGAGTGACCATATTTTCCTGCTAATCCTAAGGTTTTAAGACGATTAAACTCTCGATGAAGTTTCTCATTACTGAGTTGTGAAGAGTTACTGGAATACTTTGTATTACTTTTGGCACGTTTTTCCTTCTTTGACCGTCTACGTGAACGGTGGCGAGACTTGGATCGTGATTTTCTGCTGTAATGGTCATAGTAGTTATAGCTCATGGTTATACCCTCCTCCTTTTTATATTTATCTTGTAATCCTTTATTTATAAATATATCGGCTAAGGATTAAGAGATTGTTAAGGTGGGGCTTGTCAGTGCAACCGTTATATCGTTAATTTGCATTTCAAGTGTCTGTTTTTAAATATTAAAAATTTAAATTTTAATGATGGTAGCTATTGTTGTCGTCTATTGTTACAATCGCCTTCCCAGCTTAGATAAAGGTGAACAGATGGATAAAGTAACAGCAAAAGAGAAGAAGCAATTGATGGCGAAAGCGCATGGTCTGCATGCAGTGGTGATGATTGGCCGTCATGGCTTAACTGCTGCTGTGCATGCTGAGATTGAGACGGCATTAACCGCTCATGAGCTGATCAAGGTCAAAGTGGCGAGCCATGATCGTCAACTTAGAGCAGAGATGTTTAGCGAAATTGCTGAGCAGCATCAAGCAGCACTCGTCCATAAAATTGGCTTGGTTGCTATTTTTTATCGTCGTCATGAAGAGTAAAAGGAGATGGTAGTATGCCTCCAGCGATTCAGCGTTTTTTGCCGCATCATTTATTATCGAGACTAATTGGTAATTTAGCTAGCTGGCGGCGTCCTAAGGCGCTAAAGAATTGGGCCATTCGCTACTATATTCGCCATTACAAGATTGACATGACTGAGGCGGTGACAGAGCGGCCAGAAGCTTATGCCAATTTCAATGATTTCTTTATTCGCCACCTTAAATCATCGCTGCGACCAGTCGTCGGTGATGAGCATACCCTGGTATCGCCTGCAGATGGAACAGTTGACCAGCTGGGTGACATTGAATTGGGCCGTTTAATTCAGGCAAAAGGGATCAGTTATAATCTGTTTGATCTGCTTGGGGGTGATGAAGCGCTGTACCATGCATTTATTGGCGGTAAGTTTGCTACCATCTATCTGTCACCACGTGATTATCATCGTGTTCATATGCCCTTGGCTGGCGAGCTGAAACAGATGCGTTATCTTCCTGGGCGCCTTTTTTCTGTCAATCCTGCCACGGCAAAAGCAATTGATGGGCTTTTTACCCGCAATGAACGGGCAATTTTCCACTTTGATAGTGCAGCGGGACCATTAGTGGTGATTATGGTTGGTGCAATGTTGGTTGCCAGCATTCATACCGTTTGGGCAGGGCGTCTAGCAGCGAAAACAGCGCTGCATAAAACCTATCCTCAACAGGAAATTGAACTGCAGCGTGGTGAAGAGCTTGGTTATTTTCAGCTCGGTTCAACGGTGATTGTGTTGGCAGCGCCAGGTGCTATCGATTGGCAAGCGTCATTACAGCCAGGAAGCTTCATTAAAATGGGCGAAGCACTGGCACAGGTCAATTAACCTGATGAGTGTCTGATTGGACATCATCGTTAATTTGAACGATAATGGATTCCCCATTGTGTCAAAGCAGTGGGTTATCAAGCAGAAATTGTCGCCGAGAGAACTCCTGCAGACAAAACAATAGGGGTTTTCAAGGGGAGTAGGAGTAAGAATGGAAAAGAGGAGTAATACATGAAGATAAGAGCGATAGTATTGGCGGCCATCTTTATTATCGGGTTGGCGTTAAATAGTACCAGCTATGCCTATGAAGGGACTGAGGATGTGACAAAAGCGGTACAGGATGTGGTGATAACAACCAAGATCAAGGGTGGCTATTTCCAAGATAAACTACTTAACCCATTTGATATCCATGTGAAGACTGATAATGGACAAGTCTATCTGGCCGGAACGGTTGATACTGATATGCAGTATGAGCGCGCGGTTGCTTTAGCGCAAAGTGTTAATGGCGTAAAAAATGTCAATGTTAAGGGGTTAGTGGTCAAAGATAGCCGGGCGCCGATGAATGATGCCTATATTACCGGCAAAATTGAAGGGATACTGTTGCGTGACAGCATTATCAATGGTGATAAGGCCAATTTCTGGGGTATCCATGTTGAGACCAAAAATGGTGTTGTCTACCTCTCTGGAAAAGTCGATTCGGATAAGATGAGGGAACATATTATTAATTTGGCGCAATCTGTCGATGACGTTAAGCGTGTGCGTAGCGACCTGAAAGTTGATGTTTCATAACCTGACAATATTGGTAATATAAGTGAAATTTGCTAGTAGATTCTCTTTTGTCACATATGTGCGAGGTAATGGTAATCGGTGCTGTTATACAGGGCCAATTGTTGGTCTTGCACTACTGCTCACTGCTTGTGGTCAAAGTGGTCCTCTCTATCATCCTGGCCAAAATAGTCCTTATGGGCCGCCACACTACTCAATTTTCCACCATCCGACAGCCGCAGAGAAAACAGATACGAGTAAGCAGCCCCCGGCGGCTTCTGAAGAGAGTAGCCAGAAAAGTAGTCAAAAGACGACAAATTGAGGTATAGTAGGTAGCGAAAATGAGAGGATGGAGAGTGGATGAGAATTATCATTCTAGGTGGTAACCAAGTTGGAGGTACCCTGGCAGAGCATCTGGTTCATGAAGACCATGATGTGGTGGTGATTGACCACAATGACGAGCGTTTGCAGTCGTTACGCAATCGACTGGATATTCAGACTATTAATGGCTCAGCATCGCACCCCAACATACTCGAGGCGGCAGGTGCTCAAGATGCCGATCTACTGATTGCCGTGACCAATGATGATGAGGTTAATTTGGTTGCTTGTCAGGCAGCCTATTCATTATTTACCATCCCGACTAAAATTGCACGGATTCGTGCGACCGAATATCTTGCTTATCCAAAGCTATTTGGTAGCGACAACTTGCCAGTTGATGTCTTTATTAGCCCTGAGCAGTTAATTACTGACTATGTCGAGCAATTAATTGCCCATCCTGGCGCCTTACAGGTTTTAAGTTTTGCCGATCGTCAGGTGAAATTGGTTGCGGTGAAACCACCGCTTTATGGTGGGCCATTAGTCAACAAAAGTGTTGCCGATGTCCATAAAATGATGAAGCTGGATACACGCATTGTCGCTATCTATCAAAATAATACACCGATTATGCCGCAGGGCGAGACAATTATTGGTGCTGGAGATGAGCTGTTTTTTATTGCTGAGAGTAGTGTCATTAACCAGGCGTTGCAAAAGCTTGGCTGTCTTGATCAGCGTTACAAGCAGATAATGATTGCCGGTGGTGGTAATATTGGTTTGCGGATTGCTAAAACATTGGAGCGCAAATATCAGATTAAAGTGATTGAGAATGATCGTGCGCGCACCGAACGTATTGCCACGGAACTTGATTTTGCAACTGTACTTCATGGCGATGCTAATGACCGTGATATTTTGTCGAATGAGAACATCGAGCGCATTGATCTTTTCTGTGCTGTAACCAATGATGATGAAAATAACATTATGTCGTGTATGCTGGCAAAACGGTTAGGTGCACGTAAAGTATTGGCACTGATTACCCACACTGCTTATGTTGATCTATTGGAAGGGGCGAATATTGATATCGTTATTTCGCCACAACAAGCAACAACCAGTAGTATTTTGCGATATATTCGCCGTGGCGATATTGTTAATGTGCACTCACTGCGTCGTGGCACTGCCGAAGCGATCGAGATTATTGCCCATGGGGATAAAAATACCTCTAAAGTGGTTGGTCGCCGTGTTGATGAAGTGAGCCTGCCACCTGGCAGTATGATTGGCGCCGTTGTTCGTGGTGACCGTGTGATGATGGCACATGGCGAACTGGTGATCGAAGCGGAAGATCATGTCATTCTGTTTGTGATTGATAAAAAGCGCATCTCTCAGGTTGAACGCCTGTTTGAGGTGAGTTTGGGTTTCTTTGCGGCATTAAAGAAATAGGCGGGGAGAGCAGCGATGCGGATCAGAGCAATTATGAGAATTCTCGGCGCGTTTCTATCGCTGTTTAGTTTTAGTATGTTGCCACCTGTTGGTGTTGCGCTATTTTATTCTGATAGTAGTCCGATCCCGTTTATTATTGGTTGGATTATCTCTTTGGCCGTAGGGTTGGCGTTGTGGCTGCCAACCAAAGGTAAACGCATAGAGCTTAAAGCGCGTGATGGCTTTTTGATTGTCGTGCTATTTTGGGTGGTATTGAGTCTATTTGCTGTGGTGCCCTTTATTATCGCCACCTCAGACCATATTAAATTTCTTGATGCACTGTTTATTTCTGTTTCGGGGTTCACTACTACCGGTGCTGGCGTATTGCCATCCCTGCATGGATTGCCACATGTATTGCTCTATTATCGTCAGCAGTTGCAGTTTTTTGGTGGGATGGGAATCATTATTTTAGCCGTAGCAATCATGCCCATTATTGGCGTGGGTGGTATGCAGCTCTATCGTGCTGAAGTGGCGGGGCCAATGAAAGACAATAAACTAACGCCACGGATCATGCAGACAGCAAAAATTATCTGTCTGGTTTACCTGAGCCTTTTTATCTTGTGTGCGTTTGCTTACTGGTTCGCGGGCATGACGCCATTTGATGCGATTTGTGAAGGTTTCTCGACGGTCTCCACCGGGGGATTTACTATTCACGATGAGAGCTTTGCCTTCTATAAAAATCCAGCGATTCCCATTATTGGCGCAGTCTTTATGATATTAGCAGGGATTAATTTTTCTGTGCACTATGTTGCGATTGTACGCCGACGCTTTACTATGTACTGGCGTGATATTGAGTGCCGTGCGTTTATGTTTTTTATTGTCATCGCTTGTGGCATTACCATTATTTCGTTGCTAATTCATAACTACTATCCGGCAGCAGAAGAGGCGATTATTAACGGTTTGTTTAATGTTATCTCTATTTTTACCACGACCGGCTTTACCGATCAGGCTTATAACTATTGGCCTGGTTGTTTGCCGATCATGATTATGCTGTTTGGCATAATGGGTGCCTGCGGCGGTTCAACTAGCGGTGGGGTAAAAATTATGCGCGTCCTGCTGCTGCAGAAACAGATCTCACGTGAGGTTAAACAGCTAGTGCATCCGGAAGCGGTCTACCCACTTAAATTTGGTGGTAACATTTTACCGATATCGATAGTTGAATCGATATGGGCGTTTATTGCTGTCTATTTAGGTCTTTACCTCCTAGTTATTATGCTGTTCATGACGACAGGACTGAATTTCGAGTCAGCGTTTGGTACTGCCGTAGCAAGTTTATCGAATGTTGGTGCCGGCGTTGGTAGCGACCCCTATAGTTTTGCCCATTTAACCCCGTTTGCAAAGGGATTGTTTATTTTTAGTATGTTGGCAGGTCGTCTCGAAGTATTTACCCTGTTAGTGCTATTCTCACCGAGTTTCTGGCGCAGCTAATCGTGGTGCACAGCGATTTGCTGGACCTAGAGCTAGGCTTTGCGATATAATTTAAAAAGCGACAAGTGATGTATACGATTGTTAATATTGTTCGTAGAGGGTTGCTCAATGTTTGATCCAATTATATTCAAATGTCCCATTTCTGAAGAAGAGCGACGCGCTGTTTCCGCGAGGATAGTTAACCAGGCAACGTTGACAAATTATCGCGCTGGTGCACATGTTGTTAAGGAGCTATATACTGGATGGTATGTGACCCACGCGGCTACGGGCAACAGTACTTTAACTAAAACACTTAAGGATAATTATAATACTAGAGAGCCACAGAAATTTCATGATAAGCAGGTCGTTAATAGCGATTCTCCAGAGTATAATGACAGTACTGGGTTGGTCAGTGAAATCGGTTTTCTACCTTATAGGAAAGAGAACCAAGAGATAGTTTATCTGCCTGTGCTCTCAATTGAAAAGGCAGATAAAGATGATTACTACTATCAATCCAAAAAGATTTTTTTCAAGGTTGTACATGATAAATTGAAAGTTAAGGTTAAAGATGGGGATGACGAAGAGACCTTTTTCTTGTCTTTAGCGGATTTTCCAGATTGGGATAAATCTGCAAGTGAGTCTGCTGAAAAATTTAGCGATAAATTCTCTCAACTGAAGCAGGAGGTTAAAGATGCGAGAAAGTGGGTTGATATTGGCGATCTTAGAAATGGCGGCTGTTTAAAGCAGACCGATACAGGTAATGCCTTATACTACTCAATAATTGAGCGAGTGAAGTTTCAAACGGGTAGTAAAGTGGCTTATCTTATTGAGGATTTTCCCTGTAATGATAAACAGAAAGTTGACTTTAACCAGTTGAAGAATCATATTGCTACAAAAAAATATGGTCAGGATCTATATGAAAAAAGCGACAATAAAATGGGCTTTATTTCTCTTGAGGAGGAGAGTTTTAATCCTGACACGGAGCCGGCCTATTTTGTTGCAAATTTCCCGCAAAATGCTACTAATGTAGATATTAGAGATACTTTTGATAAATGGCTTTTTTCCAAGGCTTTTACGCTAGGAGGGTTAAGCCGCGGTGCGCCGCGAACAGAAAATGGTTATGAAGGGTATGGGTTTGTTGCTGTCTATAAAGGCGGGAGATTCTGTAAAAATATTGTTTTTCGAAAAGATCCGCTATCGGGTGAGCATAGGCTGATTGATATCACTGGTAAAAATAATGTATTGGCCGACTCAATACAGTCAGTCATACCAGATATTCCTGATAATGATGTTAAAGGGCGCGCTAGCTTTATTAGAAAAATTCCTCATAGCGGTGATAAAAGAGAGAGAGTGGTTAAATACATTGATAAGCGATATAAACAAAAGCCTGGGAATGTTTCTATGGTAAGTTTGGCGGATACTAGTCAAGAGGGTGTTGAGAAATTTATAAGAGATAATGGCTATGTTTGGGGGCATAACCTTGGCAATGGCGGTATGCTAGTGGTTTATAATAGTAGGGAGCCTAATGCTGCGCCGAAAATATACAATTATGCTCGAGATACCCCTTTTGAGTTGGGCTTGTTTGGCAGTTTCCCTTTTATAATTAAATATAATAAAAAGGAGAGTAGATGGATTAGATGTAATGAAGCAAAGGATTATGATGATTTTCGCTACTTGCATTATCGCAAGAAACGAGTTGAACCGTTGCTGGAGGGAATAAAAGGAGAAGATCTTACCGAGGGTAAACTCTATTCATTAAGAAAAGCCAAGCCGTGGTATAAAACATGGACTGGTTGGTTGGCTTTTTTGGGTGTTATGGTGTTGGGCGCAGCAGTAGGGGCGCTGGTTGCTTTTTTCGCGCCGGAAATTATTGCCGCTCTTGCTTTTGGAGCGTTGGCAACGGTAGCAACAATCGCAGCAGGAGCGATTATTGGCGCAGTCTATTTTGGCGCATCTTTTTTGATTGGGGCTTTGCTCGGTGCAGGGGTAGCAAAGGCGTGGAATTGGATCCGAGGTAAGTCTACACAGCAAGATAGTATTAAAGCAAATAGTGAA
>JANQHY010000262.1 GCA_028282395.1 Gammaproteobacteria bacterium | reverse complement strand
AAATTGAAGTACCAGAAGAAGGCAAATCAGTACGTCTGTGCCGGCATGGCATTGCGGCACCAGCAGCGATTGCGCCAACAATTATTCAGCAGCAGCCTGCGGCATTGGAACCGGTTAGCAATGCCACTAACCCTAAAGGTGACAGCGCTGCACCAGCGCCAAGCCGTAATGAAAACCATCATGTCATTACCTCGCCCATGGTTGGTACCTTTTATATCTCTCCCTCTCCTGACTCAAAACCTTTTGTTGAAATCAACCAACAGATCCGCTCAGGTGAGACGCTCTGCATCGTTGAAGCAATGAAGATGTTTAACCAAATCGAAAGTGACGTCAGCGGTAAAATTATTAACCGACTGGTAGAAAATGGCGACCCCATCGAATTTGGTCAAGAACTGTTTATTATTGAAAAAAGCTAAACCGATACCATCAAAATTCAGACATCGGAATGCACAAAAGAGAGAAAAAGGGTTATGTTCAAAAAAATTCTAATTGCCAACCGCGGCGAAATTGCACTAAGGATACTGCGTGCTTGTAAAAAACTCGGCATCAAAACCGTTGCGGTTTACTCTGCCGCAGATCGTGACCTCATGCATGTTCATCTTGCAGATGAGGCGGTCTGTATCGGTCCAGCAGCCCCGAGTGAAAGCTATCTTAGCATTCCTGCAATCATCAGTGCTGCTGAAATCACCAATGCCAATGCCATTCACCCTGGCTATGGCTTTCTTGCCGAGAATGCAGATTTCGCTGAACAGGTAGAAAATAGCGGTTTTGTTTTTATTGGACCTTCGCCGAAAACAATTCGTATCATGGGTAATAAAATTACCGCCATTAATACCATGAAGCGGGCTCAAGTTCCGTGTCTACCCAGCTTTAGCAATATTCGTCATGATCAACCCGAGAAGACACTTGCCGCTGCAGAGAAAATTGGCTATCCAATTATGGTAAAAGCAGCTGGTGGTGGTGGCGGCCGTGGTATGCGTATCGTTCGTCACCGTGATGAGCTGATTAATTCCATTGCCATGACCTCTGCTGAAGCGGGCGCTGCTTTTGGCAATGATGAGGTCTATATGGAGAAATTTCTTGATGATCCACGCCACATTGAGATTCAGGTACTTGCTGATGGCAAGAACGCTGTTTATCTTGGTGAACGTGACTGCTCAACTCAGCGCCGCCATCAGAAAATTCTTGAGGAGGCTCCCGCTATTGGCATTACTGATGCGCAGCGTAAAGAGATAGGTGAAATCTGTGTACAAGCCTGTTGTGATCTCGGCTATGTTGGCGCCGGAACCTTTGAATTCCTTTATCAAGATGGTGGTTTCTATTTTATCGAAATGAATACCCGTATTCAGGTAGAACATCCCATTACTGAAATGATTACTGGCATTGATATCATTAGTGAACAGATTCGTATTGCAACTGGCCTGCCGCTCTCGATCAAACAGAGCGATATCACGCTTACAGGTCATGCGATTGAGTGCCGTATTAATGCAGAAAGCCCAACAACATTTATTCCTTGCCCCGGCAAAGTTGAACATTTTCACGCACCTGGTGGCATTGGGGTACGTGTTGATTCTCATCTCTATAGCAGTTACTACGTGCCCCCCTTTTATGACTCAATGATTGCTAAAGTCATCGTGCATAGTGACGATCGCGCTAGCGCCATCGCCAGTATGAATCATGCTCTAGATGAGTTAATTGTTGACGGCATCAACACTAATATTGATACGCATAAACAAATCTTAAGTAATGAGGAATTTATTGCCGGCGGCACTAATATCCATTTCCTCGAAGCAATGTTAAAAAAATAGTGTGCTGTCATGATAGCATCAAAAAACAATGCTATGTTGTGCTTGATCTTTGCCGTAGCCTGCATGGCTGCTGCTGGCGTTTTTGTCCGTTTTAGCCATGTTGGCCCAGCAGCCAGTGGTGCCTGGCGACTTATTATTGCACTGCCCATTCTTATAGCGCTTAATCAACGTAATCGCCGTGACGCAGCACATAAAAAAATCGCCTGGGGCAGCAAAGATTTTTGGCTACTACAAGTCGCCGGTGCCTGTCTTGGACTCGACATTACGGTATGGAACATCTCGTTTTTTTACACGACTCTAGCTGAAGCAAACCTATTAGTAAATCTGGTGCCATTTATTGCGATCCCTATGGCCTTTCTTTTTTTCAAAGAGAAAATTAACGGGAAGTTTATTCTTGGCTTAGCGATTGCGATGGTAGGCATTGTGCTACTGACGTTTAGCCATAGCGACCATAGTCATGGCGCCTATCTTACACCATCGCGCCATATTTTTGGCAATCTATTAGCTATCTCTGCCGCCATTTTTTATTCATTCTTCATTGTCACTACGAAGTTTTCTCGTGGCCGTTACAAAGCGATGGAAGTTATTATTGCCATCTCACCAGCTTGCATTCTTGTGCTATTATCCGCTGCGATTATACGCGGTGAGACTATTCTGCCCCATTCACTGTATGGCGCTTTAATACTTGTTGGGCTAGCGGTAACAGCACAGGTCTTTGGCCAGGCACTGGTAGCCTACTCAGTTGGTTATCTTTCTGTCGCCTTAACTTCAATTCTAATGCTATTGCAACCGATTATTTCTGCCGTCTATGCTTACTTTATTTTTCATGAGAAGTTGTCTCCGCCACAACTACTCTATATTGCTACCGTTCTAGTCGGCATTCACTGGGCACGTACTGGATTAACTAAGGAGAAATAACAATGCTTTTACCAACCGCACCTTATACTTTATCACAACATATCATTAATACCCAAAACCTTGCTTGGGTTGATGCGCAACCCGGCCAAGCTATTAAAAACGCTGTCATTGCTGGCGGCAAGGGTAAAAACAGTGTACAAATCTGTCATGCTAAATTTCATCAAGCAATGTATCCAGGCCGCGTGACAGAGAAAGGGTGCGTGATAACCTATGCACAAAAACGAATTGTGGCACCACATTTTCAAGTACTAACAGTAAAAGATCCACAGTCACTAAAATGGCAGTCTCATCTTAGTACTTTTCCCTTTCGCTACTCACATTTTTCTGGTGTTTTACCAGCGAATTCACACTTAGATGGTTATATGACTATCCCTGTTATTGGTGGCTTTGAATCGGAATCACCCAACTATTTTCATCCACTTTATATTTGTCGGACGATTTATCAAAATAGTATTACCGTAGGAAAAGTGATTGGCCAGAATTGTGATGTTGCTGGTGATGACAAAGAGGAAGTGTCGCCTACTTACGAGGTGCTGGGCATGAAAATGTCTTTTGCTAAGACAAAATAGCTATTGCCACCATTTGTTGCTATAATCATAATTGTGGTAACTAGTGAGTGGACCCTTCTATGAAAATACTACTTATAGAAGACGAAAAGAGAACCGCAAAATATTTGAAAAAAGGCTTGTCTGAACAGGGCTTCTCTGTTGACATGGCACACGATGGTCTTGATGGCCTATTCCAGGCAAAAGAGGGAAATTACGATCTTATTATTCTCGATGTGATGCTACCACAAATTGATGGTTGGACAGTGCTACAGCACTACAGACAGATCGATAAACTTACTCCGGTGATTTTTTTGACAGCACGTGACGACGTTGTTGATCGTGTCAAAGGATTAGAACTGGGCGCTGATGACTACCTCATTAAACCGTTTGCATTCTCTGAATTACTGGCACGTATCTATTCACTGTTGCGCCGTAGCCATAAAACCGAACAAAGCGGTGAAGAGAGTAAACTAACAATAGCTGACCTGACCATAGATTTTAAAGCTATGAAGGTAACGCGAGCAGAGAAAACGGTTAATTTAACGGCAAAAGAGTTTTTACTCCTCGGCTACCTGGCACGCAATTATGGCAAAGTGGTTTCACGCACGATGATTGCCGAACAGGTATGGGATATTAATTTTGATAGCGATACCAATATCATTGATGTCGCCATCAAACGCTTACGCGCAAAAATCGATCAACCCTTCTCCTTCCCGTTAATTCACACAAAACGTGGGCTGGGTTATATTATGGAAGCTGAGCAAGATGACACCGAATAAAGCCGCCACCTCATTCAGATCAATTTTTCTACGCCTATCCATAAGTTATACACTACTAGCTTTTATCCTAACACTTCTATCGGTCGTGTTACTGTACTATGCATTAAGTCATCTGGTTCATCAAGATAGTAAGGAATTCTTGAGAAGTGAAGCAAATACGCTTGCTAATATTATTGATCAAGCCTCTTTTCCTTTAGGAGAAAACAGTAATCTCTATCAAGAAATTGTCCTGGAGCCCACAACGAGCAAATATCACTACTTTGTTAGATTAATTGATGAGAACGGTAACGTCTCACTACAGACCCCCAAAATGGATGAAACAATTCCTGCCCACCTCTTTCCGCTGCGTAAAAAATCGGAACCGATCTCTAAAGTTACCACTGTCAATTTATCTAATAATCGTGAATACTCACTGATTACCGCTTTTTACAAAAAAGTTGGCAAAAAGCTTGTTATCCAAATTGCAATTGACTCGTCGAAACAGAAAAAACTGATACTCACCTACCAGCGAATACTAATTATCATACTCATTGTGAATATTCTGTTATCATTGGCTGTTGGCTTTTACGTTAGTAAAAATGGCTTAAAACCCTTGCGCACACTCAACCGTTTACTAAGTGATATTGACGTTGATAAGCTTGATCAACGCTTATTACCAGAAGATTGGCCTAAAGAGCTACAGCAGACCGCGAATAATTTAAATGCGATGTTAGCACGTATTGAGTCCTCATTTACCCGCCTCAAACAGTTCTCATCTGAATTGGCGCATGAAATGAGAACCCCTATTAACAGTATGATCTGCCAAATTGAGGTGAACCTTAATAAAGATAGAACAAAAAAGGAGTATTACAATGCTCTACTCTCGTCGCTTGAAGACTGTCAAAAAATCTCCAGTTTAATTGATGATATGTTGTTTATTGCAAAGTCTACTCACCCTGAATATACCCTACATCGAGAGACCATCGCTATTCGCCCCCTTATTGATTCCCTTATTGAGTACCTGGCGCTATTAGCGGACGAAAAAAAGATCGTAATAACAGTGAGTGGTTCAGGGCAAGTCTATGCCGATGTAAAATTACTTAAACGTGCACTCAATAATGTCATAAATAATAGTATAAACTACTCTGCGGAAGGACAAACCGTTGAAATCAATATTACTAGTGCTGCAGATATAACAACGATTGAAATTAACGATCAAGGTATTGGCATCCCACAAGAAGATCTACCACACCTATTTAACCGTTTTTATCGTGTTGATAAATCCAGATCACGGGCTGAAGGAGGTACGGGTCTAGGCCTAACCATAGTAAAGTCGATTATTGACCTGCATCACGGCAGTATCTCTATTACTAGTCAACCACAGAAAGGCACCACTGTTACCATAAAATTACCCTCACATGAGTAAGTGTTCAAGTGTCCACAAATCTGACAAAATTGTCATTTAAGTGTCATCTTCATAACAGGTATGTTTGTTATACTGTCGGCGTATCAATTCTACTAGCATAGTAGACATAGTAGTGAACTTCAAAGTAACAGTATACTAGGGGAACAATATGACACTTAAAAATCTTGAAAATAGTATTGAAAAACAGTATATTACGCCAGAAAATGCGCAAGCAGATTTTGAGCTCGAAGCACTCAAAATGCTACAACGTGATATCTCTATAGAGATCGTGAGCTTTATGTCAGAGAACAGTATTAACTTGGAACAGCTTGCTAGCAAACTAAATGAGGATCAGATAACGGTTTACAAAATGATAAAAGGCGATGCCAATATCAACTTAAAAACTATCGCCAAACTCTATACTCTACTTGGAAAAGAGGCAAGGATTGTTAGTTACAACCCTGAAGAGTATTATCAACAATAAGTTACACAACACTCAGCACCTTAAAATGCCCCCTCACGTTGGCCTTAAATCAAGACTAGTGTGAGGGACATTTGAGCCAACAGGCTCAGAATCACCCTTCTTAACAACATTCTTATCTTTTATTTTTTTATTTACCTGTGTTTGTATCTGTTTAGATTTCTGTGCCAAAAATCCATCAGATAAGCCCGCGTAAGTCTTCTGAAGAGTTGCCCCATTATCTTCGCCTAAGGCGACTCTATTGCCGCATTCTATATTATAAATCAACTAGATATATCGTTATCCCTGTCCGCGCACAAGATATTACCAAGTTAGGTAGTCTTTATATGGCTATTTTCGGTAAAGTTTTAGTCTTTAGAGACGTGAAGTCGGGGAGTTCGCCATGCAAAATATCGGCAACCAGACACCGGTTTCGGCAAAGTTTAAAAAGAGAATATGATGAGTTGACATCCTCACCTACCTAAAGGAAGGTGATTCCTATTACTAGGCTGCGAGTTGATTGCTCGTTCGCAGAAGTTCCTGCTTCATCGAGACGCCTAACG
>JANQHY010000305.1 GCA_028282395.1 Gammaproteobacteria bacterium | reverse complement strand
TCGCCGTTGGCCAACTTGCAGCGATTGCTGATGGCTATCCGCTGTTTATTAGCGAGATGACTCTATTAACTGCTTTACGTACAGCTGCAATTACCGCGCTGGCAAGTGATTTATTAGCACGGAAAGAAGCGAAAACTATTGCTATTATTGGCACTGGGGCACAAAGTGAATTCCAAATTATCGCTCATACTTTAGTTCGCGATATTAGTTGCGTGCGTTACTATGATTGTGATGCGAAAGCGATGGAGAAATTTGCACAACAGGTAGCTGATTATGTTCCAACGCTAGTCGCCTGTGAAAACAGTGAGCAGGCAGTTAGCGAAAGTGATATTGTCATTGTCTGCACTGCAGCCAAAAAACATGCGCGTATACTTAAAGATAACTGGATTACACCCGGTTTACACATTAATGCGTTAGGGGGAGACTGTCCTGGGAAAACTGAATTAACAGCAACGATATTGGAAAAAGCAAAAATCGTTGTCGAGCTTATTGATCAGGCAGCAACCGAGGGTGAAATTCAATGTTATGGTAATAGCAGTAAGGAGCATGTTCATGCCGAATTATGGCAACTACTCTGTGGTGGACGACCAGGAAGAGAAAATTCTGAGGAGATTACTATCTTTGATGCCGTTGGTTTTGCTCTGGAAGATTTCTCCGCACTCTGTTTAACCTATCAACTCGCGCAGAAGTACCAACTCGGCCAGCAGTTGCCAATGATCCCCTCTCTTGATGACCCCAAAAACTTGTTTGCGCTACTAAAGTCCTAGAGTAGTCCAACCCCACCGTCGTCCCACAACACTCTTGCAAGAGAAAAACTTACTCGCCTTGTGCCAGAGTAAAACCAAGCTCACCATCAAAAGTATAGAGATTCTCAATTTTGATCACATTGAGACCACACTCTGTCACCTGTTTCAGCAGATGGAGAATCTCCTCCCAAGTCGTTGGTGTATATTTCTGCTCGCCTTCACTGGCAATAAATCGACAGCGCCAGTGATCTGAGCAGTAGGTTTCAGCACGACCATGCGGCCAAACTTTCACACCACGATTGGTGATAATCTGTAACTGTAATCTGCCATCAATCTTAGCAAGCATCGCAGCAATCTCAGCAGGGCCACAAATAGGTAAATCAATATAAACATCGGTACCAACCAACTGCTTCTCCGCCAAAGGTTGTTGCCCACCGCTAGCCACTTTAGCAGCTGCACCTTGCTTTTCATTATTAGCTTGATACTCAACCGCTGTAAACTGTTTCGGCTTCTGACCTAAACGGGCGATTACTTCATCAGCAAACTCCTGTGTCGTCACGCGTTTAGCACTATGCTCCTCAGCAAAGATATCTGCAGTATGGGCACCTTGCTCTAAAGTTGTTAACCACGCATTATGGATTACCGTTGCCGCTTGATAGTCGCCAATATGTACCAACAGCATGATAGCGCCATTAAGCAGTCCTGATGGGTTAGCAATACCTTGGCCAGCAATATCTGGTGCCGAACCATGAATTGCTTCAAACATAGCAATATCATCGCCAATATTTGCTGAACCCGCCATGCCCACTGATCCAGCCAGCTGTGCAGTAATATCAGAGATAATATCGCCATAGAGGTTTTGCGTGACAATCACATCAAAACGCTCGGGATCGGTTGCTATTCTTGCTGCGCCAATATCAATCAGGTAACTTTCCTGATCAAGATCGCTATACTCCTGACCGATCTCCTTAAATAGGCGATGAAAAATCCCATCTGTCATCTTCATGATGTTATCTTTCATCATGCAAGTGACTTTCTTCCGATTAAATTTGCGCGCATACTCAAAAGCAAAGCGGATTATTCGCTCTGAGCCATGGCTCGAAATCAACTTCAATCCTTGATAGACACTGTTAGTCTGACGATACTCAATACCAGCATAAAGATCCTCTTCATTTTCACGTACAACAACAACATCCATCGCTGGAAAATGGGTGCTGACAAATGGTGACAGCGCTCGGCAAGGACGCACATTGGCATAGAGGCCAAGACTTTTGCGGATGGTAACATTCAGGCTTTTATAACCACCACCCTGAGGTGTCGTAATTGGCGCTTTCAATAGTAGCCGCGTCCGTTCTAGCGACTGCCAAGCATCATCAGGAATACCGGAGCTATTGCCGGCTAGATAGACCTTCTCCCCAATTTCAATCGTCTCGGGTTCGATATTAGCGCCAGCGGCATCAAGAATTTTCAATGTCGCAGTCATGATCTCTGGACCAATGCCATCACCGTAGGCAACTGTTATAGGAGTTTTTGCTGTCATACTGTTTTTACCTTAATCATTATTATTATGGCTGCCATCATATCAAGGCAATGACCGCAATGACAACCAACCACAAAATAATAATGCGATCAAACAGCGCATATAGCGCATTGCCACCGCCCTTCTCTTCTCCTGTGTCGCCACCACCGCTTTTACTGGTCGCTTTCAACACTGCATCAGCACAATGGGTAACTAACGGTAAACTACTCGCTAAACCGCCAATAAAGCGATCCAACCAAATAGTAATTGCTGCATTAAAGTGGCCAACAAAAGCAAAGCCCAAACCAATAAGGCGCATCGGCAACCAATCAAGCAGCTGCAACCATTTCTGTGCCCCAGCTTGCCATCCCAATCCATAGTCGTCTTCAGTCAGATATTCACTAAGGCGATAGAGCACCGCACCAGCTGGCCCTAACACTGCCGTCCAAAAAACAATCGCAAACAGGTAGTTATTTGCTCGGGCACAACCACCCTCAACGGAGTCATCAAGTTCACGCTCCTCTCGAGTGCCATAAAAATTGCTACCAAGCGTGTAGAGCACAACAACTAACGTAAATAACAGGGTAAATAGGTGGTAAACTGGCAACCCTAACTGCACAAACTTCAATATCAGATCAATAATGACGACGACAATAACAGCAATTACTAGGACGATCGCTGCACAGGCTGGACCACTGGTGATACCTAATTTACGAATCAGGCTCGACATATGGCGCAGATAGAATTGAAACAGGCGCCATTTGCGTAGAATTGTCGCAATACTACTCCATCTCTCTATCGCTAATGCACATAATATTGCAATAACATGAACCATTTTCTCTCTCCTTCTCTCATTTTCACTATTCGGTCTATTATACCTATTATAATAGACTTCTAAAATAATCCCAATCAAAAGCCGGCCCAGGATCGGTTTTACGTTGTGGGGCAATATCACTATGGCCAACAATCCGCTGTGGCACAACTCCTGAGAAATGATTCATCAATAACTGCGCTAATTGTGCTAATGACTGATACTGCGCGTTGGTATAAGGCACCTCATCACAACCCTCAAGCTCGACACCAATAGAAAAGTCGTTACAGTTATCACGCCCTTGCCAATGGGATACGCCAGCATGCCAGGCACGTTTTAGAAACGACACATACTGTGTTACTGACCCTTGACGGTCAATTAATGCATGAGCTGACACTTTGACAGCTGCGATGGTTGCAAAAAATGGATCGGCACCACTGTCAAGCTGGCCGAGAAAAAAGTCATCAATATAACCACCGCCAAACTGACCCGGCGGTAGCGTGATGCCATGGACAACGAGCAGATCAATATCGTTCTCAATGGGGCGATCATTAAAATGGGGCGAGGCAAGTAACTTTACCTCCTTTAGCCATCCCGACTTCGTATCCAGTCTCATCGCTAGTCACGTCGCATGTCACTGGAGAAGGCCAATGGCGTAGGATAACGGACAACCACCCAATAGGATGAGAAGATAAACGTCAGCATTGCCGCAAACTGTATGGTATAAGAAGCCATATGACCGATTAGGCGCATATTTTCGGCCAAATAGGCAATCAATAATGCAAATTCACTAATCTGCCCTAACCGCACACCCACTTCCCAAGCAGTATCGGTGGTTTCACTGAAGAAACGAAATAGCACACGATAAACAATCGGCTTTAGCGCCATCATTAACACTGCCAAGGTAATAGCAGGATAGGCAATATGTGGCATCATACGGTAGTTAAAGTGCGCACCAATGGAGAAGAAGAACAGAATAAGAAAGAAATCACGCAGCGGTTTCAGACTCTCAGCAATATATTGTGAAATTGGATGCACCGCTAAGGCAACACCGGCAATAAAAGCGCCAATTTCACCCGAAAGCCCCATCATCTCAGATAGCATCGCCATACCAACACACCAACCAATCGACAACAGGAAAATATACTCCTGCACTTTGTCAAAGCGTTTGATTAGCCGGATCAGGACAAAACGTTGCATTGTATAAGCAATCCCAAATAGTAGTGGCAACGCAACAATGGTAAGCGCCAAATCTTTCCAAGAGACGCCACCAATTCCAAAAGCCTGGATAATAATCAACGTCACAATCGCTATAATATCCTGCAATAACAGCACCGAGATCACGACTTCACCCGTATGGCGATGGTGCAGTGTCGTTGTCGGTAGTAATTTCAGCGCAATAATGGTACTTGAGAACATCATTGCCGCACCAATCACTAATGACTCCGTTGTATTAAAGCCAAACATGCGCATTGCCACAAAAGCAATTAAGGCAAAGATGATCGAGCTAAACAGTGTTACCAACGCCGTACCGCGAAACATTTGCCATAATTTTTGCGGATGTAGATGGAGTCCAAGCAGAAATAGCAGGAAAATAATCCCAATATGGCCAGTCTGAGTAATAAATTTTGATGTCGGCACCAGTTTAAGGCCATAAGGGCCAAGAATAACGCCTAATAGCATATAAGCAACCAGCAGTGACTGGCGAGTAAAAAGTGCCAAGGTTGCTAACACCGCTGCACTAGTATAAATCACAAAAATAATATAGATAATCGTATCTGTATGCATCTCAAACCGCTCTCATTATTGATTTATAAGAATAAGCGATTTTGCATGAAGATGGTAGCCCTTAATAGCGAAAAGATGTTCATAAAATAGTCTTGTATGCCGCAAAAGGGGCAGTCCTCTCCTGGTTACTGGATTGCTTTGGGGCCCAGCGCCTTGCAATATCAGCGCTGAGTAGTAACAGAGAACGTAGGTAATTCGCCACCAATCGTGACAACGACGACTATTTTTTAGCAATACTTAGAATAAAAGTTACAATATTACCTGTTAATTTTGTAGTCATTTGGCCGTTTAATTATCTCTTAATTTAAAAAGACTATTCTGATTGCTATCAATAACACAAAGGGGCTCTTATGAACAACAGAATCCATTGTCGTAACATTGCTATGACACAATTTGTTAAAACCTTCGATATGCTTAATAATTTTCTTGACACAACTCAGTCGAAAAAAGGCAAAAGTCATAACGAAGAGATAGAGTCATTTAGACTATTAGTAAGTAAGCACATTGAAGAACTAGAAAGTCACCGAAATGCATTCATTAATTCCCCAAGAGAGAATACCTTCATAGAAGATCATTGCAAAAAAATAAAAGCTATCACAAACACCTATCAAAAAATTCAAACTATTGAGATGCTCAATGCTTTTGTCGACGATATAAAACCGAAAAAAAAGGAGGCCAGTAGTAAAGAGATTGAATCATTTATACTACTAGTAGAGAATTATATTACAGAAATCACTGAAGATCTTAAGAACTCTTCTACTAATAGCCAAAAAAATAAAACGTTTATGGAAAACAATAAAGAAAAGATAGAGGTCATTAACAAATTCTATAAGAAAATAAAAAGAAAGAAAAAAGATCTTGATGCCAAAATTACAAGAGTAACTATCACCTCTAATGACTTAGAGAACAACAGCAAAGATGAGATTATTAATACTATTAAAAACAATTTTCTCAAAGATGAAAAATCCAAGAAGCTAATCATTCACGATGAAACCAACCAAAATGGCGAAGAGATCATTATGGTTGGAGAGAAGAAAAAAGAACCAGGCTTTATAAAGAAATGGACGGGAAGGATATTCTCTACAAACAACAAAGATGAAGAGCCGTCAAATGGAGTTAACGATTTAGAACTTAAACACATAACCGAAAGGGATGAAATTAATGCAATCTCAGAAGATCTCGATAGCTCTTATCCAATCATTGAGGATTGGCACAAAAAAACGGATGGAAAGATGGAATCTGTTGATAACCTTAATAAAGAACTAGACGATGCATCCACCTCTTATGCGCTTTATAACGAGCTGGAAGAGAGAAAAGATCTCTATGCTGATAATAAAAAAACGCTATCAAATGATTTTTTCTATAAAATTTCAATGTCAGATAGTACATATAGCATCAAGTTGAAAAACGAATATAATAAATTAGAAAAAGAACTCAATGATTTATCTAAGCGCATTGAAACCTACCACAATAACAAAGCTTTAACAAAAAAAGATCATAAAAAAATTAAAATTAAAAATGATAAGTTAATAAAATCATTGAAAAAATCTTATAAGAACATGAAGCAATCCAATAATCTATCGAAGGCTGCGCAAGAATCT
Organism: Gammaproteobacteria bacterium; assembly: GCA_028282395.1. The sequence goes on along the minus strand of JANQHY010000305.1, from coordinate 2,914 downwards.
TTCGAGAAACTTCCTGATGCTGAAAATATTGATCTAAGTATTGACACTAATCAGTCATCGCCAGCTATTATCCGCGCAACTCTCGAAAAGAAATTAATAAAAGCAGATAAAAGAACAAGAATGCTAGAAAAAACAAAAGAGAACATATTTAAAGAGTGGGAAGATAACGATAAAAAAAGAGTGGAGGATTTAAATAACAATTTCGCCGAACTCACTAGAGAAATGAATAATATAAAGAAAGATATTTTTACTAAATCGCATAAACAGTATGAAAAGCTTTTAGAAAATAAAAGGGACGCCTTGTTTAATTTTATTAAAGAAACACCCATGCCTAAAAGGCTGAAAAAACATTATAATACATCGGAATTAGATAAAGTAAGTGCTAAAATTAGAAAGAATGAAAAATTTCTAAAAAAGGTTAAAGAAAAGTACCAAAAATTAAAAGATGAAATAAATCAAGACATCGATAACTTTCCAACTATCGAAAATTATACTGATCCTAATGAAAGCAACATTGTCGAAATTTTAGAAACCCGTCATAACTCTACTAAGAACGAAATTCAACGCAACAAAGAAATTATCAACAGCATCATCAAAAACATATCAACCCATATAGATAAACTACGAGAACAAGAAGAAATACTTAAAGAGAGAAAGACAGCGGAATTAAAGACAGAAAAAGTTGATAATAGTTTATTAGAACTAGAACAAGAGATTGATAAATCAAAAAAATTAATTGAATCAATCCCCCCCAATATGACATTAGAAGAGTTTCAAAAGATAGAGAAAAAGATTAATGAAGCATATGACTTAATAGAAAAGCAACTAGATGAACTCGACGAAACAACCCAAGAGATTTTTGACGTCATCGATTATGATTTCTCTATAATGGACCGCGTAAAACTCAGCTTCTTCGGCGCAAAAAACTCCCTGAAATCTGCTTATGAGAGCTTAACAGTGGTAGTCGAATCAAAAAAGAAAAAACTTAACAATGATTTAACAGAGCTGCAAAAGGAGATGAATCAACTCAAAGAAAAAATCAATGGAGATAATAGTAAAATAACATTAAATAATCTAAAAGAGATTGAAGATAAATATTCCATGATAAAAGATAAATGGAATAAGTTAGATGAGAAGGCTGAGGAAATTAACGAAGTAAGTGATTATAATTCTACTTTAATTGCTCAATTAGGGTGCGACCTTGCTGGATTAGAACCCAACATCGAATCTCTCTGGAAAACATTAGCAAAGAATTCTATTAGTAAGAAATTTGCAAAGGAGTACGAAGATAAACTCTCTAATAAAGAAGAAAAAACTGTTTACTTTGATGAGAAACTTGGTAAAAAGACTTATGATTTCGATAAAATTACAAAACACGCTGTCACTGGTTCAGATTCTTGGAATAAAGTAAGTAATTTAGCTAGCAATCTATTTACATCGTGTAGCAGTCGATTCTTTAAGAATAGCAAAAGCGGCAATGATGACCACCTTAGCAAACAGGGTAATCGTAGCACACAGACGATCCATCATTTGCTTAATGGCGCACGCAATGATAAAGATATTAAAGCGATACGCCCACAAGACAATGCTAATCCGCTAAAGCAAATCAATAAAATCCGTCGTGATCTGATTGACCAGGAAGTTACCGAATTGCGTGCTTCTATGAGTAGTCTTTAGCAAGCATGGCCAGCAATTACTGATTTCGAGACGGTTTGCACCTGAGGCAAGCCGTCTTGTTTACTGATTATGTCGATGGAGGAACATGAAACAATACTTTTAGAGAAGGTAACTACTCGCATTCCCATCCCGCGACTCCAAAAATCGTCGTCCCGTGACTCCAATATCCCGCCTTCCGGCGACGACAGGGGCAAGCAGTTACTAGAAAAGCTGTATAAAGATTGTTAGAACTTATCTCATTGTATTTTAAAATAAAATCCCACTAGCCGTAAATTATTAATGAAATATCAGCGATAATCGCTATTTGAGCCCTTTCCCCCCTTTGATAATCATCGAGATTGCGGTAGAATAGCCGCCCATAGAGAATTTAGGTGGCCGATGAATCTAATGGCATGATGCGAGAAGGCCACATAGTGTGTAGATAGAAGAGGTTAAGTATTTATGGTAACAATTCGTTTAAGTCGTAGTGGCGCTAAGAAGTCGCCCTTTTACCACATTGTTGTGGTTGATAGTCGCAGCCGCCGTGATGGCCGCTCTATTGAGAGACTGGGCTATTTCAACCCTGTTGCACGTGGTAACTCTCCCCGTCTGAGCATTAATACCGAGGCAATCGACCTCTGGGTTGGCAAAGGCGCACAACTTTCCAACCGTGTTGCTGCACTAGTCAAGGAGGCAAAAGAGCCACAACGCTTTGAAGCCATCGTTGCTAAACGCGAAAAGAAGAAAGCCAAGCAGGCTGAAATGAAGGCTCAAGCCGCTGCTGCTGCCGAGGAAGAGGCAGAAGGCGAAAGTAGCGAAGAAACAGAAAAGGGCGAGGAGTAGTCACCCCTCAGCCCTTATCTCAGCAACAATAATCACAGCGTTGCTGTCTATTCTCTACCTATAATACGGGCAGCTCCGCTACAGCAAGATGGACAAAACTGATTCCTTAATACAGGGTAGGAGCGTTAATGGAAAACATTATCACAGAAACATTAAATAGCGCACAACGCGAAGCCGTTACCGCTGAACCTGGCAATCTCCTTATTCTCGCTGGTGCTGGCAGCGGCAAAACACGCGTACTGGTGCATCGCATTGCCTGGCTGATCGAGAACCAGCAAGTCTCACCCTATGCCATCCTTGCTGTTACCTTTACTAATAAAGCAGCCAATGAGATGCGCAGCCGTATTGAACAGATGGTTGGCTCTGTTGCCGCAGGAATGTGGATTGGCACCTTACACGGTCTTGCCCACCGACT
>JANQHY010000261.1 GCA_028282395.1 Gammaproteobacteria bacterium | reverse complement strand
TAGTGCCCCCGCCTGGTCGCCGGATGGGCGCTGGTTAGCCGTTGCGCTATCAAAAGCAGCAGATCAATCCGATCATCCTGATATCTATCTACTCAATCTTAAAAATAATGGCTGGCAACAGCTAACGCATAGTAATTCCATTGATACCGAACCCGCCTGGTCTCCAGACGGACACTCACTGCTATTCACCTCGAATCGTGAAGGCAGCGCACAAATCTATGTAATGAATTTAAGGAGTAAAACTGTCAAACGCCTGACCAATAATGGTGACTATAATGCCCGCGCTGCATTTACCCCTGATGGCAAATCAATCGTTTTTCTTCATCGCAGTACAGAAGGCTTTACCATTGCGATTAAAAATCTTGCCAATGGCGACCTACGTCTATTAACCCCGCCTGGCACATTAGGCTCACCCTCAATTGCACCAAACGGCCAACAAGTAATCTATGAAGTTGATAACGGCGATAGTGAAACCTTAGCAACCGTCTCCATTAATGGTCGTGTTAAGCGCACCTTTGCAAAAACTGCATGGAATAGACAATCACCTGCATGGGGCCCTTTCAACTCACCCGTTTCTTAAAGCGGAAAAGAGCAACATAGCTATCCATGATAGATCCATTCTGTAAGATAAGATCATTTTTTTTACAGACTATTGATATATCAGTACATATTTAGGACTAAATTGTGTTGTATACATTTGCCAACACACCAGTCGAAATGTTATTCTGTTAACGTGATTTCATAATAAAAGAGTGATTTTATGTTTAAGGCGAAAAAAAATAAAAACATTCACAATCAAAATAGTTATATCAATATAACTCTCGATGACATCAATAACTACAACACTTTCGTCAATAAGCAAAAAAAGCATTCTCAGCAGCGGCCTATCTATAGCAGCAATAAAGGCCCCTCTTCTGCAGCAAAATATGGCACCAATACTGTATTGAATTTCTTTTTCTGGCCACCACAAAAGTATACCAATCTACAACTCAGCCTAATGATGCGCTACATTTCGCCACATAACAGGGCGAATAGTCCAAGACCGCTACTTTTTATTAATAGCTATCACCTTGGACCACAATTCCGCTTAGGCAAGAATTACAAGCTTCTCTCTGTTACCAGTCAAGCGGAAGCAGAAAGCATTGTCTTGATGCTACAGGAGCTAGGCTACCTTCCTCAAAATGCAGTTATCTATAGAAATGATTTGATGCTAGCAAAGTGCCATGCACAAAACAAACTATTGGATGTTCAGGCGCTATACCAGATTCCTTTAAAAGTGTCTGTTATTCAGACACTAGCGAAAAATTATGGCCCGATGTGGATGCAGACTCTACAGCAACAACATAAAAAGCATCAAGGAAAAAATAATAATACGCACAAACATGTTAACACGATGCTGGATATGCCACCAAAACCACAGCACAACCACAGCAATACTATTAATCCAATTAATCCAGTATGGCCAAATTCAAATCCTGATAACGCAGGCATTCCACCTGCCTACCATAATATTCCACTGGATGATAAGGATGCACCTTCTGCACCACCACATCCCGATGATGAGGACCAGGACAATAATAATATCCACAATGACGCACCACCGCCGCCGTATGCACCATGGTCAAATGCGAATGGCGACAATGGACAGAAACAGCAACCCTCTAACAATCCCTTCTCTTCTCCAATGCCGAACCCATATAATACGATCAATCATAGTGAAGATATTGAGAATGATGACGGCAGACCTGAAGGCGCACCGATGGGCAATACTTTCGATCCAGATCATCCGGATAACGTTAATAACAACATCCCCTATAATTATCTGAACGGCGGTTATCTAGACAATAATACCTCATGTGGTAAAGCGAGTGGTTATCAAAACATATTTGCTAACCCCAATATGATAGGCGATCCAACAGTTCATCAACCCGGCGCACCTGCACCGCTGCCACAATACAAAAATGCTATTTGCACGCCAGGTTAAAACCGAACTACTGTTCCATTCATCTATAAAGTGATGCCAATGGGTTGTTCATAGAAAACTCTCTTCCTCTACTGAAAAGCTCATGGTATACTGCACTCCTATAGCGATGAGGGGAAAATAGATGATAAAAAAATTATATATCGGATTCGGTTCAGCTGCTGTGATATTTTCTCTACTTAGCGGCTGTAGTAGCCAACAACATAACACTGCCCCAGCAGCGGTCACAGATGCAAATAATCTTTTTGGTCGTAATGGTTCTGGTGCTAGCCATGCTACTACTCATGCCATTAACTCAACCTCTGGTCAATTTTCCGATCAAGCAACAGGCGAGCTGGTGGCTGGCCCTCATCAAGGCCTGCTAGCAACACGGCGCATCTACTTTGGCTTTAATAGCTATAGTCTGAATCGAAAATATCTTCCCGCTATTCAAGCCCATGCTAACTATCTTAAGAATCATCCTAAAGCCCAGATTCTGCTTGAAGGAAACACTGATGCCCGTGGCAGCCGTAACTATAATCTAGCACTAGGACAAAGACGTGCCGATGCCGTTGCCAATCAACTAAAAGCTGATGGCGTTTCAGCAGCACAGATTCATACTATTAGTTATGGTAAAGAGCGTCCGATCGCTTTAGGGAACAATAGTAGTGCTTATGCTAAAAACCGTCGTACTGACTTAGTCTATGTTAGCAATTACTAATGAGTCTAAAACTGAACCAAATAAAAATTGGTCGGGAGCCCTACGCCGTCAGATAAAAAAATTTAGCTGGCTGCTGATTATAATTACTAGCTCAGCTCATGCTGCTTTTACCACTGCGCCAAAAACAGTGACCGCACTACCACCAGCTAATCACTCAGCAATACCATCAACCACTAATGATGTAAAAACGCCAGCAACAGCAGCCACGGTTACCAACTTAACATTAGCCGCAAATATTAATCAACGTTTAGATAGACTTGAGGCGGCCGTCCATACTCTGCAACAACAAAACCTTGATCTCAAAATAAAAATACTATCACAGCAACTCTCCGACCTAAGAACGTTAGTAGAAGTAGAAGGGCAGGAACTGCTATCAGTCAACCAACAGTTACAGCGGCTACAAACCCAAACACAAACAATCAAAAGAAGCGCAACAACTCACCACCAAACACTGCCAATTGGTGACCAGCCAATTGCGCCAGCCACACCCCCAAGCAGCCACCATCAGGTCCTACCAGCCGATAGCATGGCAAGCATTAAAGCAAGTGCCGCCTACCACGCTGCAATGCGTTTTGTAAATGAAAAGCGTTATTCGCAGGCCATCCCGGCTCTAGAAAAGTTTGTAAAAGATTATCCTCATAGCAGTGATGCACCTAGCGCTTACTACTGGTTGGGAAGAGTGCAAGCGATTGCTGGCAATAGTAATCAAGCCTATGCTGCGCTACTTACCGTTGTCAATGACTATCCTAAATCGGTTCGCCGCCCTGATGCATTGCTACAGTTAGCAACAATGGAGCTGAGTATTGGCAATACTACTGCAGCAAAAAAATGGCTTGAAACAGTGATGGCTGACTACCCGGCTAGTCGCTCCTCAACATTAGCGAAACAGCAACTACAACGTATTCCTTGACATCCTCACCTACCTAAAGGAAGGTGATTCCTATTACTAGGCTGCGAGTTGATTGCTCGTTCGCAGAAGTTCCTGCTTCATCGAGACGCCTAACG
>JANQHY010000260.1 GCA_028282395.1 Gammaproteobacteria bacterium | reverse complement strand
TTTATGCAACAACGCCGGACAAGCCGCGGGATATCGGGCTATATGACACGAAACTTAATTCCAACTCATGTTTTACTTTTCTTTAGGAAAATTAATGATACTTGGTAGATTGAGAAAACGTCTATAGGTATAAAGTACCTATTTTGCAGCGAAATTAAAACCAGCCAAATCTCTTAAAGGTGCCTGATAAATATTGTTGGCCATAGATGATAAGTGACAATGAGAGCTATTGGAATCGTAATAAACGATAATACGGTTGTTAAAGAGAGAATCGCGCTGGCCTCTTTTACATAGGTCTTATAGGCCGATGCCAGAACAAATGAGGTTTTTGACGATGGCGCAGCAAAAATAATAATAAGTGATACGGCATAAAATGGTGAAAGATGGAGCAGCCATGCAATAATGCATGCAAGTATAGGCCGGATGATCGTTGCAGCAATACTGACAATTAATACCTCTTTGATGAGTGAAAAGTGGAACCTTGCTAGTTCAAGACCAATGCTAATCAATGCGCATGGAACTAGGGTGGACTCTAAGAATTGGACAATGCTATCTAAGAAAGTAGGTAATTTGATTTGAAAAATTGCAAATACTAAAGCGAGAAGCGAAGCAAAAATAAGGGGGTGCCTAATCGATTTAACTAATGTCTTTGTTATCACTGAAAGGGTACTTTGACCTTCATCACGACGATCTGCTTCAAGCATTAAAATACTGATAGGCAATAAGATTAGCATCACAACAATAATAGTCATGGCTACCGGCAGAATCCCCTGTCTACCAATTGATATGAGTAAAACTGGTAACCCAACAAAACCAGAATTACTAATGGCAACACATATTGACGCTAATACGCTTCTAGCCTGTGGTATTTTAAATATCAAACGGTAAATAATATATGTACAAAATAGCAGAGATAGATACATAATAAGCAAAGAAGAAATAAAGCGCCCATTAAGCAGAGTCTTTATAGGTTCTTGATAAATAGCATAAAAACAGATTGCTGGTTGAGAAACAATCGTAACGAATTTGTTGAGCCCTGCACTATCAACCGTAGTTAGGATATTACGTCGACCTAGCCCCCAACCCAAAGCAATTAATATAAGGATTTGTGAAAGCGCTGAAAAAACGAGTACCATAACATCAACATCCTTTTTTTCTATACAGTAAGACTAGGATAAATTGAATCTCATGAAATATCAATTGAATTGATACTAATTCAACAATTTGACTGTGAATCATCAACGTTTATTTCATGTTATGCATCTCAGGGACTTTGCTTCACTCAAAACAGCTCTGACCTTTAGCAGGTTATCAAATTCTAACCAAGCCATTCTGTATAATTTTTAGGCAAATTGCATGATTCATCAATATTGTCTTCATTAGACACTTTATGTAAAATAAATTTATCGTTTACCATGTTATTAAGGGTTGCCATGAATAACATACGGAAAGCTTGGTTAACGCTTATCGGAGTCGGTATTGCTAGTATTACTGTTAATATCGACTTTACAATTGTGAATACCTCACTTGCAAATATACAACGCGATCTTCATGCTTCAGTCATTGATCTGCAGTGGGTCATGGCAGGATTCGGCATCCTTTTTAGCACTTTTCTTGTAACGATGGGACGTTTGGGAGACTTGTACGGACATAGAAAATTGCTGTACGTTGGAATGGTTATCTTTGCTATTGCTTCACTCGGCTCGGGTATTGCGCAATCTATCCATTTTTTAATCGTAATGCGTATGTTGCAGGGATTTTCTAGCGCGATTATTTTTCCCACTGCCATGGCTATCGCCGCAAATGCTTTTCCAAAAGAGCTGCAGGGTCGCGCGTTGGGTATTTATGGTAGTTTTATGGGTATAGGGCTCGCTTTTGGCCCTGTATTCGGTAGTATTATCGTAGGACTATTGAATTGGCGTTGGATCTTCTTTGTAAATATCCCAATCATACTAACCAGTCTTGCCATCTGTTTACCAATACTGCAAGAATCAAAAGAAAAAATTACTCCCGCCATTGACTGGCTTGGTGCTTTTCTGATTACTATCGCCTTAGCAACCTTAATCTTTGCAATTAACCAGGGACCGATGTATGGCTGGCACTCTGCCGTTATCATCAGTTGTTTTGCGGCCGCCATTATTTTTACACTACTGTTTATCATGGTTGAGCGCCGTCTCGACAATCCGTTGATTCGTTTTCGTTTATTCCTTAATCGTGGATTTCTAGCTGGCGTAGCTGTTTGCTGCATCCTTGTGATGCTTGCTTGGCCGGTTTTATTCGTCATGCCTTTATATCTGCATATTGCGCTCGGCTTTTCCACAACTCTTGTCGGCGTACTAATATTCACAATAACGATTATGACTGTGATTGCGCCGCCCGTTTCTGGTTATTATTATGACCGGAAAGGGCCAAATGTGCTAATCCACGCGATATTTGCCCTAGCCATTATCAGCTTATTAATGTTTTCCCAATTTGGTCCACATAGCCCATTATTTTTTATTATTCCCGCATTTATTATTTTCGGTGCGGCATGGGGGATTGGTATGGGAATGTTTATTCCACTCTCTTTATCTGAGATATCCGACCCACAAGATAGTGGCGTTGCAACAGGCGTCTTACTAACCGTAGCAAATGTTATGGCTGTTATTTCTCTCACCATCAATACAACGTTATTTAACTATGGAAAAAGCATCTCTTTTACCCATGGTATTCGTCTAGTCTCTATTTTTCTAATAGCATTATGTATCGTACTGTGGGTAACGACTTCGATTATTCGACATACTGCAGCAAAAAAGCCTATCACTAAAAACTAGACGACATAATTTCGATGTTCTCTGATCTAGTTAACCAACAAATCTTTTTGACAATAAGCTGGTAGTTTATGGGTACGTTGATAATCAATAATGCTTGCTCTGGCATAGTCTGATTGCAACAGAGTATTATAAATATCATTCGGAATATAACGCGATAGATATTTGCCTGCTGCTGAAGGGTGCGTTACATTTTCATCGTCCATGCCTTGATTGGCTACAATACTAATCAAAGTCCCTGTGCAAGGCGACCAATTATAGTAGGACATAAACCCTGAGGTCCCGCCAAAATAGATCCAGTTTACTCCGCCACGATCAGAGTAATAGACACGCAATAGTCCCAGTGCATAACCATTTTTCTTAATTTGATGGGTAATCGTTTTTCCTGTATGACGATCAACTGGTGTCAGCAGTTCTTGGGTCTGCTTAGCTGGCAAAATTTGACCTGTTAACAGAGCCCTTATCCATTTATTAATATCGTGACTCGTTGAATATAATGCCCCAGCAGCACCCGCTTGTGACATATTGATATCACTTACATCACGGTTTTTAGAGGTATAACCGTGCGATGCCGGATATGGCACATAATTATCCCGTTTAAAATCAGGATAAAACGTATACAATAAATTACCATTTTCCGCACCGAGTAACTTATTTTGTAACAATTTATTAAGAGAAGTGTGATAAACTTTCTCCAGTAATAACCCAAGAATAATGTAATTCGTATCCGAATAGTGCCAACCTTTCCCTGGTTTAAAATAGGCAGAATGGCGCAAGGTAATTTTCAAAATATCATTGGTAGACCATATTCTCTTTGGTTGACTTCGCGCTAAACGATTAAATTCGCCATCTTCTGTATAACTGTATATCCCACTGGTCATATTTAACAGTTGCTTGATTGTAATGGTATGCCACTGCTGATAATAAGGTACTGGCAGCCATTTGCCATATGTTTTTGTTGTATCTGCAAGTGTATCAGTTATGGTTAATTTTCCCTCTTTTTCAGCAAGCAAAATCAGAGCAGAAGTAAAAGATTTAGTAGTACTACCAATACCCATTAAATCATATGGCGCAAGTGGACGTTGCTTAATAAGATCAGCCTCACCTGCCACATAATCTCTAATATACCCATCACCATAGAGACTAACGCTCATTTGCAGCCCAGGAATAGCCGAATGTTTCTGCCAATAGGATAATCGTTGCGCCAACTCTTGGTTTAATGCCAAACTTCCCGGTGAACGCTCAGAAGTCTGAGTTGCATAAGATACTGAAAACAGTATAGAGAGGATTGCTCCTACAAATAATGATCTCAATGATATTCTCTTCTTTAATTGCATACTCAACTCCACCTCATCTGGCATTTTGTTGGCATATTCGTTAACTGCCAAGCAAACAGCAGCCACATCAATCGAAGAATACTAATTAATTATCAGTAGGTTGTCAAATATTAATCAACTGCGCTTTATTTATTTCCTACTGAATCATGCCACTTTTCACAACGAGACATTGACATCCTCACCTACCTAAAGGAAGGTGATTCCTATTACTAGGCTGCGAGTTGATTGCTCGTTCGCAGAAGTTCCTGCTTCATCGAGACGCCTAACG
>JANQHY010000265.1 GCA_028282395.1 Gammaproteobacteria bacterium | reverse complement strand
CAGCTCCAATTGGCACAACGGCAACGGCAAAAAGTCTGGTTGGTATTTCATATTCCTTATGGCGTTGATGTCTACGCCACAATTAAACAGGGTCGTCACACTGTGCCATTTTGGCACAATGGCTATAATCAACAATTCCTAAAATTATTGGACAACTACCATGATGTCATCCAGGCAGTGATAACAGGCCATCTACATATGGATGGCTTTCAATACACCACCATACAGCCAGAGGGTAAAACCGTCATTGACACGTTTGTCCCCGGCATCTCACCACTATTTGGCAATAACCCCGCCTATAAATACTATCGTTACCATCCCGATGACTTTACTCTGATTGATTTCACCACCTACTACCTCAACCTGGCTGACCCTAACCCACGCTGGGGCAAAGAGTATGACTTCAATGCTGTGTATCAACCAGGCTGCCATAACTGTCTCCTTGCCAATGGAATGATGGCTTTACAGAAACAGGGCAAACTAAGCAACCATTACCGTTACTACTATGCGGCCAGCACTCAGTCTCAACCGATTAGCAACATGCGCTACTGGCCGTTGTATTGGTGCGGCATACGCTACCAGGCGCTCAATGCATTTAATCGATGCCGTGATTCAGAAAAAGCTGGATAAATAGCGATAGTATTTCGTCACCAGGCCTAAAGCTTAGCCAGACAATCTGTCAATGCTGGCGGCAGTGGCGCGGTAGCAGAAATCGTCGTCTGTAGTGAGGGCAAATAGAACTCTAGTGCTGCGGCATGGAGAAATAGCCGCTTTAACCCAACTCGGCGCAACATACGATTAAAATCACGATCACCATATTTACTATCGCCTGCAATAGGGTGGCCTACATGACTACTGTGAACACGTATCTGATGAGTGCGTCCTGTTAGTAGTTCGGCCTCCACTAGCGTTGCATTCTCCCAATGCTCAAGTGGTCGAAAGCGAGTAATCGATGCTTTACCACTCTCATCAACCTTGACCATTCTTTCACCACTCTGCAGCTGATTACGCCGTAAAGGCAAAGAAACTTCACTTACCCCCGGCGGCCACTGACCTAAAGTTAGTGCCTGATAACGCTTTTTCACCTCACCTTGCCGCAGTAGTGCATGCAACTCTCTTAGGATCTGTGGTGTCTTGGCTAGCATTAAACAGCCGGAGGTATCGCGGTCAAGGCGATGCGCCAACGCCAAAAAAGTGAGCGCCGGCCGCGCCTGCTGCAACATCTCAATCAGACCACAGCGAATCCCACTCCCACCGTGAACTGCCAGGCCTGATGGCTTATCGATAATTAACAGTTCGTTATTCTCAAACACAATGGCCTGACGCAATTGCGCTAATAGTTGGCTATCAACAACAGCTGCTGATGCTACTGGGGCTACAGTCAGGGCAGGAACACGAATCTGGTCACCACTCTGTAAACGGTAATCTGCGCCAGCGCGCTTGTTATTGACACGAATCGCCCGCTTACGTAACAATCTATAAATTAATGACTTAGGCACCCCTTTAAGACGACTAAACAGGAAATTATCTATCCGCCGCCCCGCATGTTCAGCTGGCACTGTAATATATTGCTCATTAACCTGTTGACTTTGACCACTCATAACGGCAAACATAGCTGTCCAGCAAACAAAATGCAACTAAAACCCCCCATAATAGGGCGTTGCCAGCAGACGTGTAATGGAATCTTGAGATTATCAATCCCTATCACATCTTATTGTATTTTTTGAAAAACAGTGTTATATTGGGCCAGTCTGGAGATTGGAGTGCAATATAGCAACTACCATATAATTGATTTACAGACATAAATAAAGGTGGACATAGTATCCACAATGAAGTGAGGTAAATAAATGACATCATAGCCCCTTCCAAGAAAGTGAAGTGGTTTTAAGATTTGTCGGGCAGGTGCGCTCAACATAGCGCCAAATAGGGAAAAGTTTGCATTGAAACGCAGCTACAACTGATGTGAAGAATGAAAAAGGGGCTTCCGAATGATTTACTCTCTGGGAAACGGTAAAAAACTGGTGATAATGCAGCCAACACACTGGTCGGCGCAACCCAGGTAATCCCGCAATAAGAGAGATCTATTACCCTGTGGCAACATAATGAGCGCTCTACCATAATTAAGGGGGAGTGTCACATGACAACGAGAAAAATGTTAATCAACGCTGCGCACGAAGATGAGTGGCGTGTCGCCATTGTTGAAGGGAATTCATTAGTCGATCTGGATATCGAGCTACATAATAACGAACAAATTGCTGCAAATATCTACAAAGGGGTAGTCACCCGCATTGAAGTCAGCCTGGAAGCCGCCTTTGTTGATTACGGCGGCAATCGCCATGGTTTCCTATCAGTCAGAGATGTTGCCAAAGAGTATCATCCGAAAGGAACCGGTGATCATCCAAGTATCAAGGATGTTCTTCATGAAGGCCAAGAGATTATTGTTCAAATTGATAAAGAGGAGCGCGGCACTAAAGGCGCTGCCTTGACAACCTTTGTCTCGCTAGCCGGCTGTTACTTAGTGCTAATGCCAAATAATCCTAATGCTGGTGGAATTTCACGCCGTATTGAACGTGGCGATCGCGAAGCGCTACGGGAAAGTCTCGATGCACTCTCTATTCCTGAAGGGATGAGTGTGATTATTCGTACTGCTGGTGTTAATAAATCGCAAGAAGAGCTGCAGTGGGATCTCGATGCACTCGTTAATCTGTGGAAAGCGATTAAAGATTCGAGCGATAGTGGTGGCAAAGCACCATTCCTTATTCATCAAGAGAGTGACGTTATTATTCGCGCCGTGCGCGATCACCTGAATGCTGATATTGATGAGATCATTATCGACCAACAGAAAACGTTTGATCGGCTAAAACAGTATCTTGAGCGTGTACGTCCTGATTACACTGACAAAATTACGCTCTATCAACAAAAAGCGCCTCTATTTGGCTATTACCATATCGAGTCACAAACTGAAACGGTATTCCAACGTGAAGTACACCTCCCTTCAGGCGGTGCAATTGTTATTGACCAAACAGAGGCCTTAACTGCAATTGATATCAACTCAGCACGATCGACCAAAGGTGGCGATATAGAAGAAACTGCTCATACCACTAATCTCGAAGCTGCTGATGAGATTGTCAAACAGCTGCGATTACGTGATATCGGCGGCCTGATTGTTATCGATTTTATTGATATGGCAGAATCTCGCAACAAACGTAGCGTTGAAAAACGCATGCGTGAAGCACTATCAAAAGATCGTGCTCGTGCTCAGATTGGCACTATCTCACGTTTTGGCTTACTGGAGATGTCACGACAACGACTACGCTCCTATGAGCCACGACAACTGATCTGTCCACGCTGCCATGGCCAGGGCGCAATTCCAAGCGTTAAGGCTTTCTCTTCGTTACTATTACGTTTATTGGAAGAGAGTGCTTCACAAGAAACAACAGCACAAGTTCATGCTCAGGTACCGGTTGAAGGCGCAACTTACTTGCTTAATGAGAAACGTCAGGCCATTGTTGAACTTGAGACACGTTATAATATCACGCTACTCATTATTGCTAATCCTTATCTCGATATTCCCAATTATGAGATTAATGCCATTACTATTAATGAGTATGCAACCCGTTATGCACAGATGCCTAGCTACAAACGACTGAGCAAACCAGAAAGTGACGAAGCAATGACAGAGTTATTGGCTGCGCCAACCACAACTGAAAACAAACAAAACACACCACGTGTCAATATGAGTTTGCCAGAAACCGCAGCACCCCATCCAAAATCGAAGGCTGCGCGCAGCGGCTTTTGGCGACGCATTATTCGTATCCTGGCAAGCAAGCAGGAAAAAACCAAAGAAGATGAAGAGGGTGGTAGTGATGGCAGTAGTGGTCGTAGTGAGACGCCTGCTGCATCGACTACACGCTCCTCTTATAATAATAGAAGAGGGGGAGGCCAACGCCGATCATCATCACGTCGCTCAAGCAGCAGCAG
>JANQHY010000213.1 GCA_028282395.1 Gammaproteobacteria bacterium | reverse complement strand
TTTGAAGCAGAAATTGGCCATATTAAACTGGCGCGCTGGGCTGATATTATTGCTATTTATCCCGCCTCAGCAAACTGTATCGCTAAGCTTGCCCATGGTATGGCTGATGACTTGCTAACGACACTGGTGGTCGCCAGCGAAGCCACTACTGTTGTTGCCCCAGCTATGAACAGCAAGATGTGGCTAAAACCAAGCACACAGAATAATGTCAAACACCTGCGCCAATATGGTATGCAGGTCGTTGAACCTGCTATTGGCGAGCAGGCCTGTCATGAAAACGGTCCTGGCCGCTTAGTTGAACCCGATGTAATGGTGGCTCAGTTACAGCAGAAATTCATACCACAGATTCTTAAAGGGAAAAGCATCGTTATCAGTGCCGGCCCCACAGAGGAGGCACTCGACCCTATTCGCTACCTGAGCAACCACAGCGCCGGCAAAATGGGTTATGCCCTCGCTCAAGCGGCTACTGCAGCCGGCGGAAAGACGACTCTAATCAGCGGCCCCACTCATCTCGACTGCCCTCCTGGTGTTGAACGTATTGCCGTGACTACTGCCGAACAGATGCACAAAGCGGTTAATGCCGCCATGCCCTGTGATATTTTCATCGCTGCTGCTGCAGTTGCTAACTATCGCCCTGCCAATTATAACAGCAATAAAATTAAATCTACTGGTGACTCCCTCATGCTGAAGCTGGTCGCTAATCCCGATATTCTGCAGACAGTGGCAAACAGCAACCATGCCGCTTTCACTATCGGTTTCTCTGCTGAAACTGACAACTACCTGGAAAATAGCCGTAACAAACTGGCGCGTAAAGGAGCAGATATGATTATTGCCAACCATGTGGGCCATTGGCCAATGGGAGGTGACAATAATGAAGTGACTGTACTGACACGCAGCGGCGAGCAAATTGATCTGCCACAAGCTGCTAAGCCGCTACTAGCCCAGCAACTTATTACTCTCATTGCAGAAAAATATCGCCTAATGCAGCTATCACAACAGAAATCGACGGTTTAACTAGTCAAGCCAATTTGTTACCATAAGAGACTAGCTACGATATGGGTTGCTAGCTCAATTGGTAGAGCTGCGGACTCTTAATCCGTCGGTTCAGGGTTCGAGTCCCTGGCAACCCACCATTAAAATTGGCTAATTGCTGGGCTTTGTAAGAAATCACTCTATCCATCTTGGATCACTTTCGGAACAATTGATAACAAACTTTCACTCTTCGCAACCATCACCAACAATAACTATCAACACACCGACGTCTATTTTATTGGTCTTGACCAATGGTTTGCTATTAGATTAGACAAATCATGACTTCACAAGGAGTGTTAAAAAGGCGACAAATTTTCTACCCAAGCAGATATTCCTTTCTCCTTTGATGCTAAGTCATATTCACTTTTATTCGACAGCACTGTCATAGCCGTAGAAAAGATACTACTTTCTTTTTTATTATCAAGCAGTGCTTCACTGTTACTTTGCTTATGGCGATACTGCTTGATAGTAAAATTTTCAAATAACTTCATATACGTAGTCGAAACTTTACTATTACCTATAGTATTCTTTGAGAAAGAGAAAGTAATGGCACCTTGGCGTTTCAAGGTTGAATATATATCATTGTCATGCTGCTGATAGTATTTATGAAGTTCATTAAAAATTTTCTCTATGTCCTGACCCGACTCAAGTCTAACTGAAAGAAAATTAACAAGTAGAAATCTACGATAGTTCCTTTTTCCAGCCTTAACATCCTTGAAGTCAGCTAAGTGTATTTCATCTTTATCATTTAAATACTTGATTGCTTTAATGAGATCATTTTTATCCTTTTTAACTGAAGAGTGCTTTATAAAATAGCGTAGACCTGAATAATCGTCAGTCCTGATCATTATATCAATGAGTGAATCTTTACTTGAAAAATTACCATGAAATGGTCGATACCCCTTGAGGATTTTGTTAGCTATTGAGAATTGCTTGCAGTTAATCGCGGCTTTGACTAGCTGACAAGCAGTTTTTTTAGTTAAATATATAGTCGTTGCTTTTGAGATCAATCTTTCAGCAGCAAGGTAAGATTCATTAATTAGCAACTGGTGTAATAATTTACCCAACATAGTATTATTTGACCTTGAGAAATAAGAAACCCCACCAATTAGAAAATCTAGTATTTCACAATTATTTACCTTCATTGCTGCTGACAATATTGAACTATTATAACCAGGAACCTTAGCTAGTAGGTTAATACCATTACGCTGCTTATATGCTTTCATAACAATTTCAACAAAGTCAACTTTGCGCCCCACCACTGCAAGATAGAGTAATACTTGAAACTTTTCAAAACCGCATTTATCTAAAATATTTTCAACAAGATCACTATGATCAGGAACCAATTTCATTAAAACCTCAAAAAGGTCACTCTCAGGATAAGTAGAAAAATCTCCATATTGAATCATTGCTTTAACCAAGCGATAGTAACTATCTTGGTTGTTTTGAAGAAATTTATTCACGGCCATGGAGAAAATGGTCTCAGTGTCAGCATTTTTTATGGCAGCCAAGACTTTATATTTCTTTAATATACTTTCGGCCAGCTCTATTTGGCCATCTTCAATTAAATAATGAAGCACAGTGTTTTTGTTGTCTCTGCTATACCATTCCAATGACATCCCTGGCGATTTATTCAATAATTTTTTAGCCATGACATACTTTTTGGAATCAACAAGAATTAAAAATAACTTCCCCAGCAACTTGGTATTTTTTCTGCTATTTTGAAAAGTGTGGCTCTGATCAATTAATAGGTTGAGCATATCCGTATCAAGATTTCTCATAGCCTGCTCCAAAGGCGATTTTTTTGCAGAATTATTATCTGACAAGATATCAAAAAAACCACGTAACTTCCAAACAGCCACCACTTCTCTAGCCAATAAAGTATTTTTATTGACTATGGCATGCGACAGAATGTTATTAAATTGTTCATTTTTACACTTATACAATATTTCTCTAATCCATTGGCGCGAATTTTTATTTTGCAACTTCACAAGCAAAGGAAAAAGATCGATCGCCGGATACTCTTCCATATTGCCATATTGAAGAATTCTCTTAAGAACGGCCTCCCACTCCTCAATACTACTTTGATTACTACTAAGATAACCCTCAACAGCTATGGAGAAAGGGGTTCTACCATGATTATCTTTATCAACAATAGAGGGTTTATATCTTGAAATTAAAGATCGTGCCAAATCAAACTTATTAAGCAGTAAAAGTGTGTGAAGCGCCTGGATATGGGTTACTTTACTTTGATAGGATTTCTTCAATAGGTGCTCAACAAGATCATACTGTTCATTTTTTACTAAGAGTGAAAGCAGTTTACAAAATAGGAGCCCATGTTTTCTCACATCGCCAAAATTGTCTGTCTGCCTAATCAATAAAGCTATAATATTGTAATTCTTATTATCCATTGCTATTTGTAATGGAGAGCGCTTCAAATTGTTAGATTTAGATAGAACATCGAATGAGAAGCGCAGCTTTAATCTCTGCATAATGATTTGACAAAGTCGCTCATGTTCTTTACTAACAGCATAACATAAGAAATTTTTTAACTGATTAGCTGAGCAGCGAGATAATATCTTTTTGACTATCTCTTCATCTCTATCTATCACTTTAACTAGCAACGGAAAGAGATCAGGCGTTGGATAAAGAGATAGGTCAGTATGCTGAATTAAAAAATTTACAAACTCCTCATGAGTTTTCTTAACATGCTCAGAACTCATCAGGTAATTATTTAAAGCAATAGAGAATTCGGTATCATTATTACTATCTTTATTTAGACAAGAGGCCTTATATTTTTTTACCAGCCTTTTCGCCAGATCTATTTGATCAGATTTCATTAAAATGTGTAATGCTGTAGTGCCTTTTTTACCAGCAACCCAAGTGGTAGAAATAGATGGAGATTTATCTATCAGCTTTCCAACAATGTCATATTGCTTTGCCCTAACCAATCTTAGTAGTACTCTTCCTAACTCTCCTTTATCCTGCTCTGAGAATCCAGGTGATTTTTCGATTAAGTACCTTGTTTTATTATAATTGCCATTTAGCGGTTCTTTTAAGGTAAAATGATGAAGATAAGCTAGCTGATTCTTCTGTGAAAGATTATTGATTATCCAATCAGCAGCATTTGGGTGATTTGCTAAAATTATGTCGGTATAGCTAAACATATTTTTCTTGCATAAGCGTAAAAGTAGTCTAATCATCACATCATCGTTACTTTTGCTGCAATATGCTTTAAAAACCTGTTTAAGATCAATGCCATTTAAGATTTTATGAAATAATCTATTTTCTAGAGTGTTATTTGGCATAGATTCAGCAATAATTAAGTCAAAAAGTTGATCAGACTTATTATATATGCACGTCTCCTCATTGTAGCTCGATGAGATAATTAACATAGGTAGATTTGTTAGATTAAGCTCTAATTCAACATAGCGCTTTCTAAATTGGGCATTCAAGCGTGTTTGCAGATCATTTTCACTTATTGAAATACCCAATATCGACTTCTTACTAGGACAGACCAATGCCTCATTCCATTTAGGAATACCACCTCTGCGTTCTACTTCATCAAGATAATCAATAAGATCAATCAAAGATATCGATTTAATGAAATAGTACTCATGAGCTCCTTTTAACCACCACCTTGAATTAGTATCAGCATTCTCTTTAAAGATATACTTTTCATCCTTTAGATCACAGTTACTAATAATAAATAGCATACCCACACCCATGGTATTCTCGCCATGGTTACCAATCCTTCTATAGGCAACATACTTTCCTTTTTTAGGTATGACAGTAACTGATGTCTTTTTAATCTTATCCGTATCTTTTGGAGCACCACGATTTTTACTGGCTTTACGAGAAAGGAACTTTTTCCCTTTCTTAGGATTACGATACTGATTTCTATCAACCCCATTAGGCAAATCAACTACTGGCCTATAGTTTTTGGGATCTTTAAGTTGTTTTATATAGAAAGTCCAACTTTTTTCTTCATTAAGTTCAAATTTATCAGAAATAATCATTTTGGAAAGTAAATTAGAACTTTGTATAAATTTAAAAACAATTTTTCCGTGAGCTTCTTCACTAGGAATGTAGCTCTTTGAAATCAAATTTACACTCTTTAAATAGTCAAGAATCATTCTAATTGATAACTGACTACCACTCTCTTTACCTAAATTAGCTGATACGACCTCTTTGCCTAGATCAGATTCCAATGCCATGACAGCGTTAAGAAAACACTCCTCATCACTAATATTATTAAAGTCTTGGCTGTTATTAATCTTTTCTTTAAATAATTGATCAAAGTTTATCACAGATAATTTCCTCTAGAATAGATCTTATCTTCTTATTGTTATTATTCATAGCAATACATTTAACTATTCTTATATTGAAAAATCAAGCTTTTATTATTAGCTGTTTATATGCCCTTTATCGACTTGTGTTATGCCTAATATGGTGCTTATTTTCAAAATCAACCATAGCTTATTAATTGATTCCCAACCAATTATAAAGATGAAGTCTTCCTATACCTTCTTCTTCATGTAGCAGCCACTCAAATAAAGCCAGGTTATAAGCAGAAGGCACCCATTTACCTAGTGGCATAGGTTTATCAGAAATAGCAGGTATCACATCAATACCAAAATTTTGAAAATAGAGTAAAGAGCGTTTCATATGCAGCCCACTTGTAACAAGCAAATACTGTTTAAACTGATATTTTTCAATAATTGGCTTTATAAATTTAGCATTTTGGTAAGTATTATGACTCGTTGTCTCTAAAACTAGATCCCGGCTGTTAACCCCCATTTGCTGTAGAATTCTACTATAAACTTCTGCTTCTGATATACCATTTTTTTCAGGATCTCCTCCAGAAACAAAAATAGTGTAATGCACGCCCATTTTTTCAGCAAGATGGTAAATTCTATATGCTTCTAGAATTCGACTATATGCGATAACTTTAGGTGCAATACTGCCGTGAGAGTTATTTAATCCCCCGCCTAACAGAATAAGTGCTTGATTATTTTTAATCTGCTGCTGATTAAGTGGAGAATAATCAACCATTCTTGACAATATCTTTGCTTCAACAACACCAATTGAGAGCGTATAAATCATAACAATAAACAGAATAGTGATTATTTTAACTATCTTTTTTTGTTTAAAGAATAGTGTAAATAGCAAGAAAACAAGTAATAATACAATAGGTTGTATGAGAACTGAGAAAAAATTATATATTACAGCGACAACTTTCATCATTTATTACCTCACCATAACTCTTTTTAGTACGCTAATTTAAAACTCTGTCTAATTTTTTTATATTCACTAATGAAGTTGCAAGTGATTAATTCTTTAACAACTAATTAGCTTTTAACAACTGCCGCTATTCTAGCACCATTTTTACCCCTCTAACACTTTATTTAGTCGAAGAAAAGCAATGAAAATTCGTTTTGATATGTTAACTAGCTTTTTAAGATTTCTGTTTACTTGCTGAAATTATTAGTACTGGCGGACGAATCTTGTGACGGGCCAAGTGCGGATAATTCATTATCTGTTTATCCGTAGGCATTGGCTCCAATACCTTATCTATACAGAACCCTTGAGACAAAAGATCGTTCAAATACGTTGAGATTGTTCTATGATATTTTTTTACACCGTTAACAAACCATTTCTGGTCAAACACTCTCTCTTCTCGATAATTGTAGATAGGATGAAAAGACGCTTTTTGGTGACTTCCCAATAGCCCTTGAGGGGATGCGGTACAAATAGGGTGTTCAACAGAAAAAATAAATTGTCCACCAGCTATCAGCCAATGATTAATCTTCTCTACAAGCGCACTAAAATCTTCAACATAATGAAAAGCTAGCGAGGAAATAACCATATCAAATTCACAACTAGGTTGGAAAGTCTCAATTGGCTTACAGTGGTAATGAATATGTGCATCTTGTGTTCTTTTCTTTGCCTCGTTAAGCATATTTTTTGATGGATCAACAGCAACCAACTCTTTTGCCCCTTCTGCACGCGCATAACGACAGAAATCTCCAAATCCACAACCAATATCTAATAGGCGCATACTCTCTAAGTTGCGAGTTAATCCGTACATTGCCGGCCGCTCAATGATTGCATTAAAGCCTTTATTATCATCTACTAACTGCTTATACTGTTGAAAAAATTTTTGATTATCATAGATGTTTTGCATACTCATTTTACTTCCTCACAGTATTTGGGATTTTATATTGAACAAGTTAGAAAGCTTAATCATTTTTTTCTAATAGGCATCTTATCACAGCTAAAAAGCAAATCATACAAACCATCTATAAAAGCGACCCATGTCAATATTCATTGACCCATTTTTTATGAAGAAAATATTGATCAATATTGACACTCTATTTAAAGATGAGATACTCTTGGTAATGACATTGTAGTTTTCATAGATAAAGGACAATGTAAGTGAAAATTGAAGAACGTTACTCTCATACAACCACGGCAACAGCTTTTAGCTTGTATGTTAATCACAACAGGGAAACACTAATTATCTTTCTGCACGGAGCAGGCGATTCGCATCTTAATTATATAAATTTCCTAAATGATCCGATACTTAGCAAGTATGATGCACTGATTCCTGATTTAATTGGCTATGGAAAGAGTGAACGTGCTGAATCAAGCTTCTCTTTTCGTCAACAGACACAGGTATTACTAGAACAAATTAAACAGTTAAAGAAAATCTATAAAGATATTATTCTCGTGCCACACTCAATGGCTGGCATTCATGCCGTACTACTTGCTCAAAGTGAATTAAAACCTTTTATAAAAGGAATCTTTGCTATTGAGACAACTGTGACACAATATGGTGCATTTATTTCAGAGCAAATATCAACGCAGCTTCAACAAAATCGAGATCAGAATGAGTGGTTCAAACAGTGGTGCGACCGAATTTATCAGGCAGGCAGCAATGAGCCAGCATTAAAAATCTATCATGCAGGATTG
>JANQHY010000199.1 GCA_028282395.1 Gammaproteobacteria bacterium | reverse complement strand
TAGCATATTGACAAAAACCATCCTGACGTTTCGCGGACTGGGGCAAAATGAATCCCGCGATTTTAATGCTTTGGGCCGTTTCTACCGCAAGCACTTTAACAAACCGCGCGAAATTCTCCATCCATAGCCCATGCAAAGCATGTGTCTTGGGTGGAGATGGATAGCGCCGCGTGCAGCGAGTTATTTATCAGGTGTTTCTTGGTTTTGGATATATTGCTTGAGGATAGAGAGCGGTGCGCCGCCAGCGGTATTGAGACAGTAAGCCCTCGTCCATAGCGCAGGCTTCTTCCAGTAATATTTTCTCAGATGGGCTGAGAATTCTTTTCGTATGAGTCTGCTAGTAACTGTTTTGAGATTATTGATGAATTTGCTTGGCATAATATTAGGGTGCATTGAGAGCAGCAAATGAATGTGGTCAGCTTCGCCGCCAAATTCGAGTAAGTCAATTTCCCATCGCTGACAGTTATCTTGGCAAATTTGCTCAAGTCGCCTAAACCCCATATGAAAAGCAATATGAAAGAGATCACTAATGAAGCTCTATACATGAACCGGCGAGCAGAGCGCGTATAATAGAATCATACATGCCGTGTTTAATAGTTAGCTAATAAAAATCCACTATAAACAGTTAGATGGCATGTCCCTTAATAGATGTTAAAATTTTGTTCGTTTGCCTGAGAGATGCTCCTGCCAATAGCCATACAGTCTGAGTGCCAGCAAAACAAGGCCGGAAATATCCAGTAGTGTTATCATGAGTGGATTCCATAATGGTGAAAAAAAGCCAACTTTAGCAATCACAACATCCTTTGAAAAAAAGTATTGATAGACTTCTAAAGAATTTTCTCTCAAGTTAAAGTAGGCATCAATAGGCACTAAGAACAGAAATTTATTGTATTTAATGAATGGCATAATGATTAAAATCATAATATAGATTATTGACAGAATTGCTGAAGTATTGGCTAAAGGAGAGTCTAACAGATTTGCAAGAGCTGCTATTACTGGGATACAGGTTATTATTGAAATAAGCAGCATCAATGCAAAAAAAGCTGGAATGTATAATAGCTTATGTGTTCTTTCTCTAGTCATCCCCTATCTCACTCAAATCCATACCTGTTCTATAACTACCTCAATCCTGCTATGGCGTCAACTGACAAACCGTTAAGCTGCCTTGTTGGCTGCTATAGCAGTAAGATTGCCGATCTCACCTTCAAGATTAGCAATAATGTCCATAATAGACTCTCTTATCTGCTCACTACAATCTGGTTCACGGTAACGTATCTTAAGTCGCTCAATTTTCTCTCTCAAGTTAGCAATCTCTGCCTCTTTTCGTTGCTGCTCAAGACATCTTGAGTTGTCATCAATTGACTGAGCAACATGCTGAGTTTTCCTTTCACAGTATTCTGGCAATTTTTTCCGTTTTGGTTGTTTGCGCCTACTCTCAGCTTCCTTTGGTTGCTTGTCACAAGCGTAAGCAGACTACGTCTGCAGGTCTCCTGATCTAATTCATCTTAATTGCTTGATTATTCGTGTCTTGTCATTATGATAAGTGACCAACAATAACAACAATAGAGTGATAGAGTGAGTTGTCGTCCACCTCAATCTACTGCGCCTCAAAAGTTATCTATTCAGAGCATCCTACTCGATAAGCAGCATTGGTGGACGTTCTTTCAGCAAAATCAGCCAACGATAAGAGCCAGTGTCATGGACAATATCGTGAAGGTCATGAGTTGCCAGCGACGCTGTAATGGCTTTGCCACCTATCGTTGCAGCAATGAGGATTGCGGTCACGCCAAAGTGGTACCATTTACCTGCGGTGGACGCTTCTGCAATGGCTGTGGGCATAAGTCGACACAACTATGGATCGCCAAACAAACGGAGAGCTTACCAGAAACCACCTGGCAGCATATTACCTTTACCCTGCCTGAAGTCTTCTGGGATCTCTTCTGGGAAAACCGTACGATGCTTAATGATATTGCGCATATCGCTGCTGAGGTGATTCAGTCGATTGCGTTGGAACGTGGCATTAAAGTTGGCATCTTTACCGCCCTGCATACCTTTGGCAGAGATCTCAAACGCAATGTCCATATCCACTTATCCGTTACCTGGGGCGGTATTAAGCTCGATGACCTGACCTGGAAAGATTTATACTTTGCCAAATCCGCTGTCATGCAACGATGGCGGCGAGCGGTACTGGATTGGTTGGATCAATGCCAACAGCAGACTGACTTTACCTATCTGC
Source organism: Gammaproteobacteria bacterium (assembly GCA_028282395.1). The sequence goes on along the minus strand of JANQHY010000199.1, from coordinate 4,235 downwards.
CTTCCACCATTGATAACGTTAGTGATGCCGCCTATTTCAACTTCCAACTGGATTACTATAAGCATCGCTATTGGCATGTGCATCTCGGTGAGCCCAAAAAGAATCATCTGCACAACGTCAATTATTTGGGCCGCTATATCAAACGCCCACCGATTGCCGAATCCAAACTTCGCCACTATGATGGCCATATCGTTACCTTTACCTACCTTAACCGTACCGACAATGCCCATCAGGAAAAGCGTATGGATGTCATGACCTTTATTCGCAAACTCACCGATCATATTCCTGATCGACACTTCCGCAATATTCGCTACTATGGCTTCCTGGCAAACTCCATCCGAGGAAAGTGGCTACCGTTAGTTAGAGAGCTCCTCTCCTTGCCTGATCCCATCGACAGACAACAGGCCAGTTGGGATGTGATGCACTGGGAGGCGTTTGGCACCGATCCACTGAGATGTATTCTCTGTGGCAGCAACATGCGGTTAACGGGTTTAACTTTTTGCTATTCCACCGCCGAGCTGTGCGGATTTCATCAAAAATTGGCCCTTCGAAAATGGATTCCTTGTTAGTGTCATAGGAGAAGTCCGTCTACAGGTCAGCTTTTTCGCCAATATTGACCAAAACAACGACAGATAATCCACATGATGCAATGAGGGTGAGTTGCCTTGATTGGACTGTTCAATTAATGAACTTTAAAAATGCGAAAAAGGTCTGCTCGGACGTAACGAAAATTCTATCTATTCAAGAATTTTAGCGAAGATAATCCGCTTATCGTCTATTCTCCAGGCAACTGCTACCGTATTAATGGCAGTTTAGACTTCGTAAAAGGAATGCAAAAATATACAAAAAAAACCGATATAAACTATTCCCTTGCTGATTACTCGATGTATCTTGCCCAACGCCGCTTAAAAAACAGAGCGATATCACAAGAAGATACCGCTGAGTACTTTTCAGTAAAGAACTTGCCAGACGTGCTTTTGAGGAAGAGACACCAAATAACGAACCTTTAGTATTCGTTTGTGTCTCTGGCGGCGGCGTAGGTGAGCTTCATGGGTTAGCCGCTTACCTTGATGAGAAAAAGAGGGAAAATGGTGGAGAAAAACTCCCCGACGATCTTCAAGCCAAAGTGAATGAAATGAAAATCGTCACAGTGAATGTTCCATCTAAAGCCGAACATCAGGGAGACGCCTTACTATATTCGCCTTTAAGAAGCTTCTACGCACGCTTTCTATTTTCAGAAAAATTCAGAGAGTTTAATACTGCTACAGCATGTGAGAGAATTTTATCGCATATAACCACAGATAATAGCCAAAACATTCTTATTATGCAGGTGAATGATGATCCTGTCGTTGCCCCTGAACTACAACTATTCAATAAAGTTGATCCGTTAATAGCATCAACCAGAGAAAATGGAAGAAACGTTATTAATCGAGTGATGTTTCGAGTCAAAGATGAGATGGTTGAACTGAACGATGGCACATTTAAAAACGCAAATGAATTAGTTCATCACAACGTTCCCTGGCAGTATCTGAGATTGTGGAATACAGATCGCAATGAAAATCGCAACCCTTACCACGTCATCGATGACTTTATTTACAATGATGTCGTCCCAGACCAGAAAGAACATGGAAAGAGTGAGAAGGAGCACAGAGCAGCCGACAATGAAGAAGAAGCAGATCAAATTACCCGAACAGCGGAGAGCATAGGAAAAGGAATTTTTAATCTACTGTTCTTCCTTTTCTTCATACCGGTCATACCTGGTGGACTTCTCGTTAACCTGCTTAATAAATATCATGCCTTACAGACTAGGCATCCTAAGAGAGCAATGTTTTTAACTATTGTTTCTACATTGGCTTTTGCAGGCCTAATCATTGCCAGTATCTTCGTGCCTGTTTTACCACTTATACCACTCATTATTGGGCTCGGCACAGCATGGCTTGTTGGCGGGCCGTTTGATGTTATAGCAAATTGGTTCAATAAAAAAATACGTCATGCCGATATTGATATGGGCATACTGCAGCGGATATTGCGCATAGCCTTTGTTTTATACAATTTATGCATCACTGGGGTAAGTTTTTTATGCGCAGCAATCGGTCAGATTATTAGTTATATTGGATTAAAATTAGCCAAAGCCATTAAGCATTGTGTATTAAGTTTATTTGCGCCATATTTTCTAGAAGAGTATTTTAAACTTTTTCGCGATCCTTTTATACAAAAACTTGAAAAAGATCATAAGTGGAAATGGCTTAACAGTAAATTAGCAAAAGCCATATTTTCTGTTACTTTTGGCATTCTCCTTTTACCGCTTACCCCAATTCTTCATCTACTTATATGGAAAAAATTATATCTACTAGGAGGAAAAGAAAAAACTTTATTGAGAATATTATTCGCATTTAAACTATTATCCTTCCTATATACTTTAGCTGCAATAGCTTTAATTACCGCTTGTATTTTCTCGCCCTTTGCGCCGCTGGCACCACTCATTATCGGGCTAAGCTTAGGATGGCTCTTTGCTGGGCCATTTGACATACTTCTGGGCAACTGGGTAATGAGAAAAGTAGCTGGATTGCGAAATTTTTTACAGCATGGTCTTCTTTTTGGCGTCGTCGAGTTATTAGTCAAAGGCGCGGTAAAAATAAGTAGCTTTCTTACAGTAATAGGCGCTGCTATAGGCAGTCCAATTATCTCTATCGCTAAATTTATAGCAGCTCGTCCCATACTAAGATACACTATTACAGCACTGCTGATCGGATTGGCATTCGCAGCACCATTTCTGGCTCCAGTTATTTGGCCAGCGCTTGCACTTGGGCTAACTGCCGTGCCAATGAAAATAGCATTAGGTTTAAGCTATGTAACAACATTACTACCTCCCCTGTTTCCAGAAAAATTATGGCAAGCATGCAAACAGCATAAATTTATCGCTATAGTGATGGTATTGCTGTTAGCTGCTAGCATTGCCGTCCCTTTTGTTGGCATCGGCACTGGCGTCCTTTTTGGTGCAGCACTGTTATCCAAACTGGCTGCAGTAGTCATATCAGCTGCTTCCAGCCTACTCATATCATGGATTGGTCTAAAAATAGCCGATTGCTCTCCTTGCTGCAATATAGAAGATAAAAAGGAGAGCCATCATGAACCCTCTAATAGCTATCGTGAAAATTCTTACAACAAAATACATAATGGGCTAGATTACAACTCTCTAGATAATAATAGGAGTAAGGATTCGAATATTGATAGTAATGAAGATACGACATTCTGCTATTCTAAGAATCATAATAATATACATGAGACCTCTACCAAACTCTTATATGGCAGCGATGATGGCACAGATAAAGAGATTGAGTACTCGAATGGCTATAATTCATAAATAGAATCTTCTCGCCAAACCAAAGCACTCTTGCGTTATCCATCACTATTACGCTACATTACTCTTTAGAAAAATATGGACAAGGAACAATGATGAAACTTAATAATTGGCAACCCTTAACAACCCTTCTTCTAATAACCATACTACTACTATCTCCTTTCGGCAGTGCCCAGGCCAACACCTCAACACAACAAGCGCCAGCAGCTGGCTTTATCGCCCTAAGTGACATTCATTTTGATCCATTTGCCGGCTGTACTGCGCGCAACTGCCCATTAGTCAAAGCACTGATGGCAACACCATGGCGCAAATGGGATACACTGTTTCAACAATACGGCGTCACCAAACCCAATCGTTACAAAAGCGACAGCAATGATGCGCTATTACTGTCGACACTGCATGATCTACAACAACGTCCACTGCAACCACGCTTTGTCTTAATCCCCGGTGATTTTTTGGCACACGACATGGTAGAACATTATAAATACTACAGCGGTGACCAAACCCTTAGACATTATCCCGCTTTTATTAATAAAATTTTCTTCTATCTGAGCGACAAACTCAAACAGACTTTCCCCAACACGCCGATCTATCCAGTCATTGGCAATAATGATTCCTATCACGGTGACTACTACAGCGATCCTAATGGACCATTCTATCGTTTCCTTAGTCAGGACAAGATTTGGGGCCAATTCTTTATTAATCGCGGCAATCAACGTTCATTTAAACGCCAATTTATTTCTGGAGGTTATTATAAAGTCACTACTCCTGGCCATTTTCATCAGCGTATCTTGCTCCTCAATACCGTTCTCTTTTCGACTCATGCAACAGGCCATGATACTAAGAAAGCAGCAACGAGCGAACTTAACTGGTT
>JANQHY010000244.1 GCA_028282395.1 Gammaproteobacteria bacterium | reverse complement strand
TTATTCAGCAAGTTGGTTGGCTGCCCTACCAATTAAGTGAAGTGACAGGCGGCGCAAAAATTAAAACGGTAGCTGGGGAGAAGAGCGCCATTGAGGTTTCTGCTGAAATTCTAATGGCGCTTAAACAGCAAGCAGAAAAGCAGTGTGATCAAACCCTAGCAGGTGCGGTTATTACTGTGCCGGCCTATTTTGATGAGGCACAGCGTCAGGCGACGAAAGATGCAGCAAAATTAGCAGGGATTACTGTTCTGCGTCTGCTTAATGAACCGACTGCGGCAGCATTAGCATATGGACTTGATCAGCAGCAGCAGGGATTGATTGCTGTTTATGATCTCGGTGGCGGTACCTTTGATATTTCAATTTTGCGTTTACAGCAGGGCTTATTTGAAGTCGTAGCAACAGGCGGTGATGCTGCGCTTGGCGGCGATGATTTTGATCGCGTTATTGTTGATTGGCTGTTAGAACAAAGAGAAGAGAGTCGTTCAGATAATAACGCTTATTTAAGTGATTTATTGCAACAAGCCTGTTGGGCGAAAGAGCGTTTAACTGAACAGCAGTCGGTAACATTTAGCGGTGGAGAAACATTAACTCGCCAGGAGTTTAATCAATTGATTGCGCCATTAATTGAAAAAACATTAGATGCCTGTCGCCGTACACTACGTGATGGTGACGTTTCCGCACAAATGTTGGATCAGGTAGTATTGGTTGGTGGAGCAACACGTATTCCGGCTATCCAAGAGCATGTTAAAGCTTGTTTGGCCTGTGAACCACTTACCACAATTGACCCAGACCGAGTAGTAGCGATGGGTGCAGCGATACAGGCAGATATTCTCTCGGGTAATCGCCATAGTGACCATCTATTATTGGATGTTACGCCGTTATCATTGGGTATTGAAACAATGGGAGGGCTGGTTGAGCGTATTATTGAGCGCAATAGTACGATTCCTGTTGCCAAGACCAAAACCTTTACCACCTTTAAAGATGGGCAAACAGCTATTGCTATTCATGTTGTACAGGGCGAGCGTGAATTGGTACAGGACTGTCGTTCACTTGCCCGTTTTGATTTAACTGCTATTCCAGCCATGACCGCGGGCATGGCACGTGTTGAAGTCACATTCCAGATTGATGCTGATGGACTATTAACTGTTGCGGCACAGGAGCGTGAAAGTGGTGTGCGCAGCCATATTGAAGTAAAACCAAGTTATGGCCTCACTGAAGAGGAGGTCGAAACCATGCTGAAAACCGCTTTTGCACGTTCTGGTGAAGATTTAGCGCTGCGCAAATTGCGTGAATTACAAGTGGAATCTGAGCGAATAATCGCAGCTGTACAACAGGCATTGACGGAAGATGGTGATCTGCTATCTTCAACAGAGCGTCAAATGATAGAAGAGCGTATTGGTCATCTCTCTCTGTTACAGTTAAGCCAGCAACCTCAAGCGATCGCACGCGGATTAAAAGCGGTTGATGAGGCAACCCAGGTACTTGCAGAACGACGTATTAATCGTCAAGCTAAATTGGCGCTGCAGGGCCACACTGTCGATGAAGTAGATAAACGCGGAGTATAATTATGCCAACCATTACTGTACTTCCTCATGCTGAATATTGTCCCCAAGGTGTTGAACTTGAGGCCGAAACTGGGGATAGTATTCTTGAAGTATTACTGCACCATGGTATCGCTATTGAACATGCCTGTGAAATGCAGTGTGCTTGTACCACCTGTCATGTCTATTTACGTAAAGGTTATGATTCTATTGTTGCGCCTTTGGAAGAGGAAGATGAGATGCTTGACCGTGCTTGGGGGTTGGATATGGATTCACGCTTAAGTTGTCAGGCGCGTGTTGCAGAGGACGATCTGGTGGTAGAGATTCCTAAGTATACGCTGAATCAGGTAGCAGAAGGAAAGTAGGTGAGAGCCTAAAATTATACGTACTTTTTTATATAGGAGAGAACAGATGAGTTTGCGTTGGACTGATAGTATTGAAATTGCTTTAGACTTAATGGAAAAGCATCCAGATGTTGACCCAAAACGGATTAATTTTGTCGATCTGCGCCGTTGGGTGCTTGAGCTAGAGGGATTTGATGATAACCCCGACCATTGTGGTGAACGCATCTTAGAAGCAATTCAAATGGCATGGCTAGAAGAGTATGATGAATAGAAGAAACCCTAATATTCTCTCTATGTAATTGTTTACCCCGTCGTCGCTGTAAAGGTTACGTAATTCGTTGACACTTTTTAGCGAATTGTTCAGGCGTTTTGCCACTGATGCCTTGATGGGGCCTTAACTTATTGTAG
>JANQHY010000081.1 GCA_028282395.1 Gammaproteobacteria bacterium | reverse complement strand
GTTAATGCTTGAGGGGCACAAACTATATAAATTCTATCTTGATAAAGTATCAGAATACGGGGATGACTACAAAGCTCTCATCAAAAATGAGCCAACTTTAATAGATACGCTTTCTAAATGCCCAGTAGCATACTCTCTGTACAATAACAGAGAGAATGCTAACTTGCTCAAAGCGATACTTGATGATAAACCTGAGATTGCGGAAATAATAGTTGGCTATCATGTAGAGTCTACATCACTTGACTTGCTTTCATTGGAAGATATTCTCCTTCTTACGGGAAAAAGCTTTAATGGCGCAAAGATACTAATAGATGACCTAGCAAAAGGCAATCTAAAAAATATCAGGCATCTGGATGATCAGGAGATTGCTGATTTACTATGCAATATTGCCACTGTTCACGGCAGGTATCGATATGACTTTGCTGATTCTGTGCTTAAAATAGTCGAAGATATACTCAAAAATGGGCAGCATAAGCAGCATCGTACGCCTTACCGCGAAGCGGTTATAAGAATAAAAAATATTGCACGGCAACAAAAGGATAGAACGATATGTAATATTGTTACCAATAAAAATGTTGCTAATACACTCATAATCCACCTACAAACGAAAGACGTTAGTGAAATAGTATTAGCTTATCTTTGGGATGAGAAAGATAAGGATTTTAAAGAAGCTATAGAAAAATATAAAGGTTTTTATGCTGACATCCAATTTAAAAATAAAAGGATTTTCTTAATACCAGCGCAAGTTCTGGTAGATATGATGAATGCCGAGGAGAAAAAGAATGGTAAATTTAAAGTAAATGATAGTAGTAAATCTAGTACCAAAAATATGTTGACTATATCTAAAGGAAACGGTCTGGTTAAAGACGCGCTTTTTAATAAGCAGAACAAGGAAACTTTCCAGCAATGGATAAGAGACGTTGAAGAGGGTAGATTCGGTAAAAAGCATGCGGATAATATTATTGCATCGCGAGATCTCCTATTAAAGAAAGGTTATAATGGCAAAGAGAGTGCTGAGTTTCTTACATCTTACCATCTGTTTCACATAATTTGCTCGATGTTTGATAATAACAAGGGGTATGATTGGGATTTCTTTGAAGAGGGGACTTCTCAACATAAAAACAAGTCTAATGGGTCAGAGAATAACTCATATCCATACTATAAGGCCATTTCATATAGTTAGCCAATGTCATCGTAAACCTTCGCTCGATTAGAGTGGCAAGTTGTCACACTCAAATAGAAATTCAACTTTAATGCCATTTGGATCAATGGTCCAGATCTGTTTAAAAGCAGGCATAAAATCAAACCCTTCGCGGCAAGCGAATTGATGCTGCTGGAGTTTCTCTTTGATTGTATCAAAATCTTCCGCGTCATAACTAAAGCAGATATGCTCAAATGGTCCAGTAGCGAAACGCTCTTTTCCCTGTTGGTTAATTTTGCCATGTAGTTGAAAGCCATTGGTACGCTCATTGGGTTGCTGTTTGAGAGGGTGATTACCATCAATGACACTGACAACTGCCTGATTCATGCCAGGAAAAGCAAATTCAATAAATTGTGTTACGCCTTTGTTGTTAGGGGTGGTCAGTTGTTCTAAGCCAACTATATCACAGTAAAAAGTTGTATTGCTTTCAAGATCATCGCTGATCACAGTATAGTGATGAAGTGTTTTAATAGCCATATTGTTCCTCTACAATAATGAATACGCCGTGTTAATATTGCAAAAATTATTAGAGTTGTCTAGTAAATTTGGTAACTACCCGTGCCCTAGTCATGGGGCCACCTTTGCCGTCGTTCTGCGATTCTCCACCCCGTCGTCCCGCTGGTGTCCGTGGGGCGATATGGTAAGCAGTTACTTAATTTTATAATTGGTGTAGGGCGCTATTATCTTCTATTAGATATTGCTCTGGACTTTCGTCGTCATAAACAAAGCCAACCTGGGTTTCGGCATGGATGATAATCGATTCAAGCCAATTTTGCCGACATTTTGTATATATTTCAACACAATTGTCATCTCTATCTTCTCTACTATCAATTAACTTCTCTAGCATAAGTGCATAATGACTTTTGGTTATACGCCCTTTGCAGCAGGAGAAGTACTTGGAATTTCTATGATCTGCATTTGAGCGTTGTGAGGCATCAATGAGCATGCCGAGAATGATATTATAAATTATCCCATAGTGAATCTGATGATCCATAAATCTATCATTGTTTTTCTGACCTTGGCTACCGACACCAGCAATCAGAACCATAAAGACAGAAAACAGTCTTAATTGGCTGGCTAATCTCTCTTTTGCAATGTCATAGGGCCCCATTCTGTCGGAGTTATACTGTTGTACTAGCATCAAGTATATCTGATAAATTTGATAACAATCAGCAAAATTCTTCTCTGTAACATCATAATTTGAGAGAATGGCGTTAGATTGATTACCAATGATGCCAAGATTTAACATAAAATCTGCTAATTTATCGGATTGATAAGTAAATTTATCGATGATATGGGCTTTGACGCTTTTGAGTCCACTATTACATTTATTGAGAAATTTTTTCTTGATTAATTTATGCCAAACAAGGCGACAAACCAGACCCAAAATAACCAGCCCAACTAATCCGACGGTTATCCATGATAAGGTAAGAGCTAATGATGTTCCTAAAGCAATGCCAGGAATAAGTGCCCATAATGACGCTACCTTGCCGATTATAAAATTAATATAAGCGGTATGAGTAAAAAAAGCGCCTATCATGCTAACAACAGGAAATGCAACAATGCCCATTCTAATAAAGCGTAGAATACAGAAGAATGTTGCTTTAAACCAGGTGGTCGGATAATACCGTTTTATCCATGGATGTTTCTCTTTTCGGCACTTGATATTTTTTAGTTTAGTAAATATGCCAGAGAAACAGGAGAAGCAGCCAAGACAGCAGCAGAGTGCTGCCTTGCATTGACTGCTGCAACAGCATGAGCCACTTTGAGAATGACATTTTCTGCAACGTTTTCTTTCTTTGATAACTATTTCGCTATTTTGCTGTTTGTATTCATCAATGTCAGGAAATGTTAAGCTGGATTTATTGCTCTGTTTCGGACTATTTTTCTTTCTGGGTGAATGAAATAGTGAGAACTCATTAAAGTTTGAAATAAGTTCTTGTGGTGTTATCGGTGTTGGCTGGTTGTGTTGATTATTATTGGCGTCATAGAGATTTGATTTTATTTTAAGCGATTTAATTAATATATTTGAGGTATCATTCTCTTGGGAGTAATTGTTGTTGTTATATATCGGTTCCTCTATAGTTAATGAGCGGTTGCTGCTCTCTTTTTTTAGTAATAGTTGTTGGCTAGTCTGGCTTGTCTCATCATCTGATAGCAGCTCCTGCTTATCTAGTTCCTCTTTTGTACCGGTAAGCATTATCTTTCCTCCATTAAAACAGTATTTAGAGTAAAAGCTAATTAGAGCAGTAACAAAGTTAATGCGCTGCTTAAGTATAGCAATAGAGTGGCGCTTTACATTGATGTTTTTTTGAGGCAGGATAGGAAAAAATTTAATGATAGAGTAGGAGAAAGTCATAGTGGTTGACGATTATATTGATATGGCATCTGGTCGTGACTGTCTGTTGAGTTGGGTATTTGAAGATATGCCAGTGCGTGGAATCGCGGTACAGCTCAACCAGAGCCTTGAGCAGATTAATGCCCAGCATAACTATGCTAGTCCGTTGAAACAGCTACTGGCGAGTTTTTTGGCCTATAGTGTTTTACTACGTGCCTCCTATAAGGAGAGCGGTAAACTGATTGTGCAACTGCAAAATGATGGTCCATTGAGTTTAGTGGTGGCACAGTGTCGAGATAATAATGAAATTAGTGGCGTGATTCGCTGGCGTGAGGAGGCGGCCGTCGAAACTCTGAAACTGACTCAGGGGCGTGTGGTC
>JANQHY010000014.1 GCA_028282395.1 Gammaproteobacteria bacterium | reverse complement strand
GAAACAAGCGCCGCAGAGATTATTAAGCAACATCGCCCTATCCAGGTTGCTGATGCTCTACGGCAGCACGATTGGCGTGACTGGTGCCACCATATGGCGCTACCATTACCAAAGAAAGAGGCATTCATCAGTTTTCAAACTTCACTACAGGCATTGCAGGCGACAATTAGTGGGCTTGGTGTGATGGTCACACATAAGCCATTCATTCTTGACGATATTAATAATAATCAATTATCACTGATTGCTAATACTGAAATGATCAGTGATAAAAGTTATTTCATTATTACCCACAGCGGCGCGGAACAAAAAACCGAATTGACGACATTACGCCAGTGGCTAAGTGCTGAAGCGACACGCTTAAAAGCAAAATGGTAAGCGATTTAATAAAAACTTAAAACTTGCGTGGCCACATCCGTTTTAACAGTTTATTGCCTTTTACTGCATGGTGCCAAATAAAAATCGTTACATGCAACGCAATTAATATAGTAATTGCCCAGCCAAAAAACTCATGCAAAGCGCCAGTGCGCTGCTGCCATAAATCATTATTTGCTAATGGCAAAGTGACATTCACCCAACCCCAAAGACGTGTTGTATGACCGCCCAGTGCTGACATTGACCAACCCATCAAAATGGTAGCAAATACACAAAAATAGAGCAGTGAATAGATTAGTTTTATCAAGCGTTGCTGCCATAAAGAAACAGCCTGCGGCATTTGCGGTGTTGGATTGCTTAAACGCCAGATTAGACGCAGAATCATAAAAATAAGCACGCTTAACCCTAATGATTTATGAAACATTATGATTTGACCCTTTTGTGGTGTGGGTGCTGAAAAGGCAATCACGACACCGAGCACTAACATGGTCAATATTGCTAGGGCTAATAACCAATGGAATAGTTTTGCGATACTGCCATAGGCTGCAATGCTATTACGTAATGCCATGCTTTCCTCTCCTTTTGCAGTGACTCCAATTGTTAAGCTAGCAACAACTTAATTAAGAAATATTATTAGAGTGGTGTCATTTGTTGAGTGGGTAGTCGGTACTCATGGTACTCATCATACCCTGTAGGTGTGTAGCCATCCCCAATGAAATCATCATCAGGGCCACCCTTTGTCGTATTTACATCACCATATGTTTTTCCATTTCCACCCTCAGTTTGTTTGAGCTGGTAATTAAAGCGACTCGTATTATTATGTACAGATGGGTTAACCTTAGAGGGATGATCTTCATCTTCTACATGAACAACATTGGTGCCATTTTCACGTAATGCATTATCATAACTATTCTGGAACCAGAAATTAATATCATCATCAACTTTCAGATTACTCTTACTACTCTTGTCGTCATCATCACTCTTCTCGTTAATATTTTTAAGACTGTCATTAACATCGATATATTTCAAACGGGTATTGTTCTGCACGTAACTTGCACCTAATTTAGCTAACGCTGACACAGCATTATTTGAGACATCACCATTCTTTCTTGCAGCGGCAAGATTTTTCTCCATCGCTTTTAGAAGCTCTTTGGCAGGAGAAATATATTGATTACCCTTATGATCAACAATAAAAAATCCTTTTACACCATCAATCTCAATCGGCGTTTTAAATTTAACGTCAATGACATTACCGTTACATTTAAATCGATAATCTTTTACCTTGCAATGCTCACTAGCTTTACTCTCAGCAATAACTTTAAGACCACACTCATCATCTTGGGAATCTAGTTTGGCTTGAAAATCTTGCGTCTTCTTATACATTTCATCTCTGACTTTCTTATTAAATGTAAAATCCTCAGCATGTTCAGCAATTTGTGCCATGTCTTGCTCAGAATCCTCAAAAGATATATCACTCCAATCACTATCCGGACATACTAGCTTCTTTCTCTTTCTCTTTCTCTCTCTCTCTTTATCATCATCCCAGATAGAAATATTGTTATCGGTTTGCGTCTTATTCTTAAAGCCATCATCAGTTTCATTAATTACTTGTATTTGATCATCGTCAAGAGTAGGCCCCTTAGGAGTAGTACTGTTATCGACATCATTATCATTGATTAGTTCTTCAATCTCATCTTCGTATTCACAAAAGCCATTAGAGGAAAACTTAGTTGGGTCAGCAGCTTGATCATGAAACCACTCTTTTGTTGTATACTTTAACCTAGCCTCTGCAGCTTTTCTCTTTTGCATAGGCGCTTTGATATTAAAAACGCAATCGACATCTCTTGCAATATCAGGACGGCTCTTTTTAAAACTTGCATATTGCCCAGGTGTTAATACTATTTTATAGGCTATTCCATGCTTGAAATGACTCTTGTATTTAATTAGGGCTTTTTGCCCTTTACTATTACCTACCCAGAAGAACTTACCTTGTAAGTTAAGATTCTTTTTACTAACTGACTTATGAATAGCATTAGGTCTAAAATCAAATACCTCATCAGGATGAACATTTGCAGTCATACCAAATTTATGATTTAGAACACTAACATCGGTCCAGCCGGCTTCTTTCCAATTTTTTAACATACCAGGTTCACTGGTCATCTCATTAAATGTCTGTGCATCTACTGGACTACGTTCTATTAATTCATCCTTTGTTAAAGAGCGCTTGGGGTCTTTTATACTAAAAGGCAATTTTTTAACATAACGGCCATCTTGGCTATAATGAAGGATGTAAAGCCTCTCTTCAACTTGCAAAGGCGCTTTTTTATTATCGTCAAGGAATTGAGACGGGGGCTCTTGTGATACCTTATCTTTAACCATGACAAACCTGCCATTTCTTAATTTACCTGGCAGCGGTTTTGAGACTTCCTCATGTAAGTCTGTCAAAGATAAGATTTCAGTCTCGCTGAGCACCATTTGAACTTCTGCAGGGTTATTAAGTACTAGGTGATTACCCCCTTTAGCTCTTACGCTAATTTGATAATCAAGCTCATCGTAAAATGAGCCTAATTTAGCAGCGAATTTACCGTCACTGTTAAATTCCTTAACTGCATTTTCTACCTCATCCGGGGTAACGCCACTATCGACTTTGTACTTGAGAGGTAGATTATCAAAAATATCCTGAGGGTCTTTATATATCTCAAAGACCTCATTAATAACTTCTCTAAATGGATCCTCGTTTATAAAGAGATCTTTTCTTGCATCAATTTGACACTCAAGGTCATCATAAAATGTGCTTGGGTGTTCATCCGCCAATTTATTCGGCATAGAGAGCTCTTTCAATGTCTTGGCTACATCTTCTTGGGTAACTTCGCGATCGTTTTTGTACTTAACAGGCAGATTGTCAAAAATATCCTTAGAGTTTTCATATGTCACATAGAGCTGGTTAATGGCTTCTTTAAATGGCTCATCTAACTTATGGCGCTTCTTAAACTCGTTCTCTTTGTGCTTCTCATACATTTTAGAGATTTGGACAAAATCATCTTTGTTTATTGTACCTTTCTTATTATCTACAATTGAAAAAAGATCAGACATTGATCTATAAAATGATTCTGGGTCAGCCTTTAATGCGCTCAGCACTGCGTCTCGGTTTCTGAGCTCGTCATCAGGTGTAATTTTCAAGTCG
>JANQHY010000301.1 GCA_028282395.1 Gammaproteobacteria bacterium | reverse complement strand
GATGACTATCAAACTGTTAGTGAAGAGGTGCGTCTGAAGTATCGTTATATTGATCTACGCCGACCTGGATCCTATCATCGCGTCGCTTTTCGCAGCGCGATGAATAGTGAAATTCGCCGTTACTTAGAGCAATCTAGCTTTCTTGAGATTGAAACGCCAATTCTGTTTAAACCAACCCCTGAAGGGGCACGTGACTACCTGGTGCCTTCGCGTGTTTATCCTGGTCGTTTTTTTGCGCTGCCGCAGTCACCACAAATTTTAAAGCAGTTGTTAATGATGTCAGGTATGGATCGCTACTATCAGATTGCCCGCTGTTTTCGTGATGAAGATCTTCGTGCTGATCGTCAGCCAGAATTTACCCAACTTGATATTGAGGCCTCTTTTGTTAATGAGGGTGATATCCAACAGTTAGCAGAAGGGCTATTTCGCCATCTCTTTAAAGCATTACTTGATGTTGAATTACCGCCATTTCCACGTATGAGTTATGCTGAAGCAATGCAACGTTTTGGTAGTGATAAACCTGATTTGCGGATTGCTATGGAGTTGGTAGAGATCTCCGATCTGATGCAGAACGAATCATTTAAAGTATTTGCTGAACCGGCCAACAAACCTAACTGTCGTGTTGCGGTATTGCGTCTGCCTGGTGGTGGTGAGTTAAGCCGTAAAGCGATTGATGATTATACCCGTTATGTTAGTCAATTTGGCGCAAAAGGGTTGGCTTGGATTAAAGTTGTTGATGTCAGTAAAGGGGTAGAAGGGTTGCAGTCACCCATCGTTAAATTCCTCAGTAGTGAAACCGTTGCTGCAATACTTGAGCGCACTGCAGCAGAGAGTGGTGATATCCTCTTTTTTGGCGCAGGCAAACAGCGCATGGTAAATGAAGCGCTTGGTGCATTAAGAGTCAAGCTGGGCCATGATTGTCAGCAGGTGGTTCCTGGTTGGAAACCATTATGGATCGTTGATTTTCCCATGTTTGAAGAGATTGATGGTGCCTGGTATTCGCTTCATCACCCATTTACTTCACCATTATTAAATGATCCAAAAGAGTTAGAGGTTGAACCGGGGAAAATATTAGCGCGCGCTTATGATTTAGTATTGAATGGTTATGAGATAGGCGGTGGTTCCATTCGTATTCATGATGCGGTTATGCAGCAGGCAGTGTTGCATGTATTGGGTGAAGATAGTGAGCTATTGAAACAACAGTTTGGTTTTCTCCTCAAGGCGTTGGAATCGGGTTGTCCCCCTCATGGCGGGATTGCGTTTGGTCTAGATCGGGTGGCGATGGTTATGACTGGTTCAGACTCTATTCGTGATGTGATTGTCTTTCCAAAAACGCAAAGTGCTACCTGTCCGTTGTCAGATGCGCCTTCAGAAGCGAGTTTGGAACAGCTACGTGAACTAGGCATTGTTATTAAGCGCAATAATAATCAGCCTGAAGAGAAATAGACAGGCGTCGCAGTTACGGTTGCGCAAGGTCTGATCGATAGTCTTGACTATGTCACCAGGGATCTTGGTATGATGATCAGATCTGGCTTACAGCGGATGTAAGCGACTTCGCTGCATAGTTATTTTACATCTCTTATAAATTGTGATAGAGTTTGAACAGACATTGAATCTCATGGAGAGATGATATGGCTGTTTGCAGCAACAGGAGTAGCTGAGCTATATTGCAGGGAGGCTGTTATGGTTCCAAAGAGGTATATACAGCAGTGGCGCATTAATGCTCCTTGGCCAGTGTTATCGATGGTTGAGCAGGATTTAATTATTAGTCGCGCACTGATTGATCTTTATCGTCACCCCGACATTAACAAAAGTCTAGCATTGCGGGGTGGTTCAGCATTAAACAGACTCTTTCTTAAACAGCCAGTGCGTTATTCTGAATATATTCACCTGGTGCAGATCGAGTCGGCGCCTATTGGGAAAACCCTTGATGCAATCCGCGAAGCATTGGCATGGCTCGGCGAGCCAAAAAGACGGTTGACGGAACGTGGAGCACGACTGACATGGCATTACCCTGCAGTCAATAAACAGATAGCAAAACTGCGGATTAAATTGAATACGACAGACCATTTCTATATTACTGCATTAAGTCGAGTACCTTATGAAATCAACTGTTCTTGGTATCAAGGTAAAGCTGAACTCTTAAGTTATCCACTAGAAGAGCAAGCTGCAACGAAGTTGCGCGCACTCTATCAGCGCCGCCAAGGAAGAGATCTGTTTGATCTATGGTATATTCTAAAACATAATTTAGTTGATATTGATCTTGTTGTATCAATTTTTAATTCCCACTGTCAATACAACCAACATGCGATTACTCGTCCTCGTTTTGAGCAAAATTTATCAGCAAAAAAACATCATCGTGATTTTTTTGCTGATGTATCACCACTATTAGCAAATAATGTCTATTGGGATCTTGATGAGGCGCTCGACTTTATCCAGACGCGTTTACTGTCACATCTCCCTGACGAGTCATGGATTAGGTAATTTTTCCTACTTGCGACTATGATTGAAAAAAGATAATCTTCATCCTACGTTCGCAAAACCGTCGTCCCGTGACGAGGTATTGGTGGTTGCTAGACTACTCTTCTTGATGCTGTTCATTGGGAGTTTTTTGCTGTTTAAGGACTTGCCAGGCCGCTTGTGTTGCTTCAATGGATTGAATCATTTGTTCATACAGCGGAGTGATTTCAGCTTTATTAATAGTTGTAGAGCGATTGCTAGTGTTAGTTAGTAACTCTTGATCGAGAGCACGGCAGTCCTGTTTTAATTTATTTAACCCATAAAAACCAACAGCGCCATGCATTTTATGGACAACTTTACGCAGGAGTTGCCAATCTTCTTGGTCATAAGCATCTTGCATCTGTTGCTGCTCTGGTGAAAAACTATCAATTACCATCGCCAGTAGCTCTTTTGCTTTAGCATGATCATTGGCAGTGATAGCCAGGATGCTATCAAAGTGGATAATATCTGGCGAAACGGTAACTTTTGCGATCACAGGTTTTTCCGTTGCTGAGGGAATTGTCTCAGCAGTGATATCTTTTTGCCATAATGCTTCAAATAGTGCTTCAATTTTATTAGGCGTTAGCGGTTTATAGAGGACATACTGCATTCCAGCTGCTAAACAACGCTTTTTATAATCTTCCGTTACATGAGCAGTCAGTGCGACAATAGGTGTTTTATAGTTAGGCGACGCACTATTCTGGCGGATCTGTCTGGCTAAGTCACTGCCATTACCATCAGGTAAGCCAATATCAGCTAAGATAAGATCGTAACGTTTCTCTGCTGCCATCTGTTGTGCACTCGCTAATGTTTCAGCAGTTTCAATTTGGCAGTTAAAGCGTTCGAGGTAAGCGAGAATAACGTGTTGGGTAATTTCGCTATCTTCAACGACTAGAGTAAAAAATTTGTTAGTGTCAACTTGCTTATTTACTGAAGTAGTCTTTGCTACAGCGCGTTTCTTTTGCTTTTTCTTCGCTGGGTTACGTGTATTGCGAGAATAGGCCAGTGAAACAAAGGTGCTGTCCATGGTGGCAGGTTTCTCTTTAGGTAGCTCGCTTTCATCAGCGATCGTTACTGGAAATGTCAAAGTAAAGGTGCTGCCTTTGCCTAATTCACTGTCGACTTTAATTTCGCCGTTGAGACTGGTGAGCAGTTTTTTTACCATATAGAGGCCAAGGCCAGCCCCGTGATAGGCGCTTTTGTAGGAGGGAGTTAGTCGTTTGAAGGCTTCAAAAATTGTTTCTAGTGCTTTTTGCGGAATCCCTTTACCACTATCAGCAATCACTAATTGAAGCTGAGGAGACTGCTGATCATTTTTGCTGATTAATTCTGCACGAATAGCAATCCAGCCATCATCAGTAAATTTCAGTGCATTGCTTAATAAGTTAAGCAACATACGGAAAATAATTGAGTTGTCGCTACAAAGTGCCGGCGGTAATTCAGGGGAGAGTTCGACTCGACAGCTGAGCCCTTTGTCACGGATTGCTGGCATAAGCATCGTGACAATTTCATCAACCGTATTCTGTAATGAAAAAGGCTCCAAGTTAACGGTATCGACGCCTATTTCCAGTGATGAGGTATTAAGAATATTATTGGCCATATTGATTAATTGTGCAGCAGCTCTTTCGATATCTTGTAGGTTCTGTTGGCAGAGCTCAGTGTTATTGAGTGATTCACTCGTAAGGTGGGCTAATCCCATAATGCCAGAAAGTGGGGTTCTCAAGTCATGGCTCATATTGGCGATCAGTTCGGATTTGGCAGTGCTAGCGTTTTCTGCCATCCTTTTAGTTTTTTCCAATGTTTTGCGCGCTTTTTGGCGATAGGTAATGTCCATAGAGGTGCCAACGATACCAATAATTTCACCTTTATCGTTGCGTAAAGGCGCTTTAATAACAGAAAAGAAACCTTGCTCTCCATTGGGCTTGGTTGCTTCCTCCTCTAACACCTGACTTTCTCCTGTTGAGATGACATGACGGTCATGCTTTCGATAGGTTATAGCTTGATCTTTCCAAATCAAATCGAAGTCAGTTTTACCAATGACTTCGTCTTTGGAAGAGAGTTGGGCTAACTCAAGGAAATAGGCATTACAGCCAAGATAGTTTCCCTCTGTGTCTTTCCAATAAATTACCCCCGGAATACTTTGAATTAATGATTCTAAGGTGTATTGAAAGGATCTCTGTTTGTTCTTCAGTGTTTTTTCTAGCTTTTTGTATGGTGAAATATTAATGGAGTTTCCAATAATTCCAATAATGTTGCCTTCATCATCAGTTAATGGCGATTTTACAGAAGTGAAGGGAGCTTTTTTTCCATTAAATAAGGTGACTTCTTCTTCAAATGCTTGTTGCTTTCCGGTTGACATGATTAGCTGGTCATTTTTACGTAATTTTTCTGCCTCGTTTTTCCAAGCAAAGTCATAGTCTGTTTTTCCGATTACCTCTTCTTTGTCAGACATGCCAATGAGGGATAGAAAGTGTTTATTACAGCCGAGATAGTGTCCTTCTCGATCTTTCCAATAGATCTCTCCTGGAATATTATCGACTATGTCAGCAATGGTATTGATGTGTTTAATTTCTTTACTTTTTTGTTTTAATGTTGTGTTTTCGTCAGAATTACTGAGCTTGTTAACACTGTTGATCTCTTGGTGGCGGCTAATATCCACAGAGGTTCCAATGATGCCCGTAATACGACCCTTTGTATCGCGTAGTGGTGCTTTTACCACAGAAAATAGAAGTCTCTCTCCGCTTGGTTTCACTAACTCCTCTTCTAGAGTCTGTTTCTCCCCGGTAGACATAACAAAACGATCGTGTCTTCTATAATTCTCAGCTTGATCTTTCCAGATAAGATCGAAGTCTGTTTTGCCAATAACCTCTTCTTCACTAGAGAGGCCAGAGAGCTCAACAAAGTAGTTATTACAGCCAAGATAGCGGCCTTCTCTATCTTTCCAGTAGATGATGCCAGGAATATTTGCAATAAGTGAGTGTGGTGTATATTGAGAGATGCTTTGCTTAGAGATGGCGTTTTCTGTTTGTGTTATGGTGATTGATTGCATATCTGTGCCAATGATATAAATTCTTTCCATAGCAGCACTTTTTTTGGTGTCGTAGAGGTACTTCCAGGTTAGTGAGAGTAACTTTTTATTGTTATAAAAAATATGACTATTTTTGCTAGCCAGACATTTTTCTTTATGCTGTATTAGATCATCTTTATTAAAGCCCAAACTGATTTTGCTGCTATCACATACGTTAAATAGGTTTTTATTGAGAATGTGTTCTTTAGAGATCGAGAGAATTCTTTCAGCTGTTTGATTATATTCGGTTACTATCATATTTTGATCGAGTTGAATAATTATATCATTATAGAAGTCGAGTAACTTCTGCTGCAAACTATTGTTTTTCATGTTTATTCCTACCTACCTAAAAAGAGCAATCATTATATGTTGAATTGATTATTCCTGTCAAATTTATAAGATTTTTGCATTTCCTATGCGATCGTTGATCTCCGTTATATATTGTACAATGATTTTACTTATTTGTTTGGCACCCTCACTGTATAAGAGTGTGCTATGATCACCATCAATTAAATGCGTATTGATGGGATTTATGCTATGACCATCCCAGTGGTTATTCTTCTGTTCTAACGGTTTGTACTCTGATCTTAATATTTTCGGCTTGAATAAAATAATGGGCGCGCTAATCGTCATAGGTGTATATTCACACAGTAGTTGCATATTGTTCCAAGCTAGAGAGATAGTGCTAGTGTAATCTTCTTCATCAATTTTTATGCCATAATGTCTAAGAGAAGCTGTTGCAGAATGGATAAAGTTCTTTTTGAAGTAATCAAAGTTTTTAAAGTTGTCAGAGAACTTTGCCCAGCCATCAAAAAGAAAGACACCTTTTGGCTGTTTTCCTTGCTGCTCTAGTAGATAAGCTATCTCAAATGCTATCGTAGCACCAAAAGAGTAGCCACCAATCCATTGAATAGCGTTCTTATGATTTGCTTCGGATAATATTTTGTCAAGATAATATTGCGCAACTTCTCGAATAGATTTAAAACTTAAGTCTCTGTTGTCAATGCGTGGATCTTTTACTGTATAACATGAGTGTTCAGCAGAAAGATGGTTCTTTAGATCCATAAATGGTAGTGGTAACCCATTAATTGGCGGTAATAGAAAGACAGGAGATTGCTTGTCGCTTTTTTTAAGCATGATCAGTTTAGATGAAGAGGTGGACAGGTTTTTTCTCTCAATAGCCCGGCATAAATCATTAATAGTATGATTTTCCATCACATCGTTTATAGAAATAGATGTTTTTAATCTTTGATTCAATAGAGAAACTAAATGAACCATTATGAGTGAATTAGCGCCAAGTTGATAAAATTTTGCTTGCGGATCTATTTTTTTAACGCCAAAACAGTCGCAAAATGTCTGAATAACAATAGTCCTGGTGTCGCTATCATAAGAGCTGCTGCTGGATTTTCTTAATGTTTTGGAGATCTCCTTGCTAATTGAGAAAGTCGTAGGAGTAATAGGATTGATCCACTCTTTTATTCGTGAGGTTAGTTCAGTTTGAGAGATAATTATATATTTCTGTTTTTTTAGATGCATTAAGGTGACAGCTTTATCTAGGAGGACCATGCCCTGCTGTTTTGAAATGAGTGATTGATTATTTGTTTGTAGATAACCGAATTCTTTGCTATGCCAAGCATCCCAGGCAATACTATAACAGGGAAATGTGCTGGATTGAATAGCAATATGGTCAAGTATGGCATTTGCAGCAGCATAGGCGCTAAGTCCTGGACCACCTAATAGTGCAGAAATAGAGGAAAATAGATAGCATTCCTGAATTGGTATAAAGCGATGCATTTGTTGTAGTATTTTGATGCCGCGGACTTTTGCTTGCCACTGTTTATGTAGTTTATCACTGCTAAGGTCTTTAATTAAGCAACGTGAAGTGTCTAATGGTGCAGCCGCTAAATGAAAAACTGCATCAATGCGTCTTTGTTGCTGTTTTAACGATAAAAACAGCTCCGTCATTTGATTAATATTGCTAATATCAGTGTGAGAAATAGTAAGTGATGCAGCAAGTTGTTTAATCTGTACTAGTTGGTCTTTTGTTGAAGAAGATGAAGCGGGGCGACGACTAATAAGAATAAGGTGTGCATGATATTTCTTTGCTAAATGATAAGCAAGCGTTAAGCCAATGTTGCCGAGACCGCCAGTGATAAGATAAGTACCTCTTGCACGCCATGGAGTTGATAGAGTTGGTGGTATATCAGCTGCTGTGATACTAGTGGTAAAACATAGATGATGACGCCAGGCAAAATAAGGTGTTCTATCTGCTTGATAAAGTATTGGCAGTAGCTGAGGAATTAAAACTTCCGTATGATAGTTACTGCCAATATCCATCAACTGGGTTTGTACGGGATACTCTTGTGGGATAACTATATTTATCCCTTTTAATGCCGCTTTTTCTACTATTGGTTCATCATCATGGCTGATTTTGAAAAGGTGATTGCTTATTACTGTAAGTCGGCTACATTGTTGCTTATTAAGATGGGCGGACCAAGCTTGTATGAGATAGAGCAGGGAAAAGAATCCGTATGATTGCTCTTTTTTGTTTAAACTCCAGCAATGGATAATATGATCAGGCACTTGATTATTCTCAGCCAGTAGAGAGAGTAATTGTTGATAGTGATGCTTTTCTATAGGGTTCATTTGGTAACAATCATGAGATAACTGCTTAAATTGCTTATTAATGATTACCGTAATGACTTGCTGTTGTTGTTGGCGTAGTTGTATTGCCAATTTGTTACCCCAGCCGGTGCTATCTATCAAGGCGAGCCAACGGATTCTATTTTTTACTGTGTGATGCGCTTTTGTATCAATATTTATTAACTTCCAATCTGCTCGATAGAACATTGAAGAGGCTTCAATGGAGCGAAGTTTGCTTGGCGAGGTATTGGGCCAATAACGCTCTGTTTGAAATGGATAGGTGGGTAGCGACATGCGTTGATGCGAGTTACCGGCTTGATAGTGTTGCCAATTGACGGGAATATGCTGTTGCCAGCAAGTTGCTAATGTGGTCGCAAGCCAGTTTTTATCATAGTGGTTATTTATGAATGGCGTAATAGTGCTTGGCTTTGTCGTTGCTTGATGGTGATGAACCAGTGTCGTAAGTGCATGCCCTGAACCTATTTCAATAAAGTGACTGAACGCTTCATTGAGTGAACGTTGAAGGGCTGTGGAGAATTGTACGGGCTGTTGCAGCTGTTTGACGAAATAGTCTGGGTTAATCGCTTTATCAATCCATTCACCTGTCATGGAAGAGAGCCAAGGGATAGTCGGTGATGTAAAGGTGTGCTGTGTTAATTCCTGTAAAAAAGGCGCCATAATCCTATTTACATCTGCAGAGTGAAAAGCAAATTGACTGTTTAGCAGTAGACATTTTATCTGCTGCTGTTTCAGCTGCTGTTGCAAACGCGCGATGGCATTGACGGTACCAGCGATAACAGTTAATGTCGGTGCATTGAAGGCTGCAATCGATGCATGAGGTTCATTTTCTAGTAATAACTGTAACGTTGCTGTCTCTGCTGATACAGCAAGCATTCTACCGGCAGGTAGCGATTCACTCAGTTTGCCGCGCACAGCAACGAGTCGCAACATGGTTGGTAGGGTAATGACACCGGCAATACAGGCGGCGACATATTCACCAAGGCTGTGGCCGATAACAGCTTGTGGCTGAACACCAAACTCCATCAATGTTTGCGCTATACCATAACTAAAAATAGTTAGTAATAGTTGTTGGGCCATTGCAGGAATCTTTTCCAAACGGATTTGTCTCTTTTCACCGTAGAGATAGCTGTAGAGATCTTCTCTCTCATCCGCAGCTAATAATTGACAACACTGCTCAATATGTTTGTGCAAAATGGTATCTTTGCTATAGGCGGTTCTGACTGTTTCAATGAATTGGTTGCCTTGTCCGGGAAAGATAAAGACTGGTCGTACATTGGTTATGGTGGTTGGGCACCTATCTGCTATGTTAAGTTGAGCGCAGAGAGTTGTGGTATCCTCCGCTAACCAGAATTGACGGTAATCAAAGTGGCAGCGCCCCAATTGTAACGTATAAGCCATATCAGTAAACTGTTTTGTATCTAACGGCTGCTGCTGCAGGTAGCTGTGAAGATTTTGTCGCTGCATAGTTAATGCTTGTTCTGTTTTTGCTGACAGGAGAATTATCTGTGTTGTAGGCTGTTCTATCGGTGCAGGTTTACTGTCTATCGTCTGTTGCAGAATAACATGCGCATTTGTGCCGCCAATTCCGAATGAGCTGACGCCAGCAAGTCGTGGTTTATTAGCAATTGGTTTCCAATCACGTAGATCAGTATTAATATAGAAAGGTGAGTTAGCAAAATTAATGTTGCGGTTTGGTTGAGGGCAATTAAGTGATGGTGGCAGCTGTTGATGTTTTAATGCCAAGGCCGTTTTAATTAATCCGATCACCCCAGCAGCAGTATCACTATGGCCAATATTGCTTTTTACTGAACCAATAGCGCAGTATTGATTACGGTCACTGCTATGGCGAAAAGCGTTACTCAGTGCGGCAATTTCAATCGGGTCGCCTAGTTTGGTGGCGGTGCCGTGAGCCTCAACATAGGAGATATCATCGCTACAGCAATTCGCTTTTTTTAGTGCGGTTTGAATAACTGCGGTTTGACCAGTTTGGCCAGGAGCAGTAAAGCCTGACTTTTGCATGCCATCATTATTGCTAGCATGGCCTTTGATGACTGCATAAATATGGTCACCATCTTTACGTGCATCACTAAGACGTTTTAGTATGACAGTGCCAACTCCATTAGCAGGAACAGTACCATCAGCGCTGTCAGAAAAGGGGCGACAGTGCCCATCTGCAGATAGAATCATGCCCTCTTGGTACAGATAGCCCGATTTTAATGGCGTTGAAATAGCAACACCGCCGGCAATAGCAATTTGACACTCTTGCAGTTGCAAACTTTGGCAAGCTTGCGTTACTGCGACTAATGATGATGAGCAGCCGCTCTGTATCATCATTGCTGGTCCGGATAAATTTAATAGATAGGCTGTCCGGCTGGCAAGGGAGTCGATGCTATTGTGAATATAGAGTTGGTAGTCGCCCTGCTGTTGGCGTAGCGTGCTATCTTGTAATAAATTACGTTGATAATAGGTGCTGATACCTGATTGTGAAGCGAATATGCCAATTTTTCCTCCACACTCTTCATTCGGATAGCCGGCATCTTCCAATGCTGTCCAGGCATTATGTAAAAATAGTCGTTGTTGCGGGTCAAGAATGGTAGCGGCCATACGGCTCATATTAAAAAAAGGCGCATCAAAATGGTCAGCCTTCTCAAGGTATCCTTTTGCTTTAACGTAATTTGGATTCTCTAGCTCCTCTTTTGAGATGCCGGCCTGGCGTAACGCCTCTTCACTAAAATGCGTAATCGATTCGATTCCCTGTGTTAGATTATTCCAGAACTGCGTAATGTTTTCAGCGCCGGGACACTGTACTGCCATACCGATGATGGCAATCGGCTCATCAATAGCTATCTGCTCAGAGTGTTCATCTTGTTCTGTTTGTAATGATGGGGTTGTCGTATCACTATTTTTTAATAGTAAGGCCTGTCTGTTTACACTGCCATGAGTAAATAGACTATTCAGTGGAAAAGGGCTTTCTGCATATTGTAGTAGCTTATGATGGAGTTGAATGATTTTCATTGAGGTGCCGCCAACATCAAAAAAAGCCTGGTCGGTATTAAAATTTTGGTGGTTTAATACCTCTTGCCAGCACTGTTTTACAATCTCTATTGATGTTTGAGCCGGTTGGCCATGGCTAGTGTGTCTTTTATTTTGTAATAGAGTAAATTTCTCCTGTAATTTCTGATTATCAAGTTTTCCTTGGATGGTAAGAGGAAAGTGGTCGATAGCAATAATTCTTAGTGGTTGCATATGGTCAGGCAGTTGCTGTGCTAGCGCATCACTAATGTATTTCTCATTGAACACTACTGATCGATTTGGAATAACATAAGCGACTAGAAACTGATTAGTTAAATCAATTTTCTTTATTAAAATAACTCTGGCTTCACTAATGCCATCAAGTTTTTGTAGTTGTCTCTCGATCTCTTCAAGTTCAACTCGATGACCATGTAGCTTTACCTGAAGGTCGTTGCGACCGTAGTAAATTAATCCATGGTTCTCATCCCACTTGGCTAGATCGCCGCTGCGATAGAAGATTTTTTTTCTTTGGTTGGGCAATTGCAGGGTAATAAACTTTTCCTGATTGAGTGTTGGCTGATTGAGATAGCCGCGGGTTAAGTTTTTCCCAGCTAGACAGATTTCACCAATCATCCCGTCAGCGACCGGTTCACCAGATTGATCGATAAGCAGGCAGTCAATTCCAGGTAGCGGATAGCCAATATAGTTATTCTGATTGTTGTTGCTTTGATCAAAAGTGATGCGATGAAAGGTGGCATGAACAGTCATTTCAGTGAGTCCATACATATTAATGAACTGTGTTGTGCACGGTTTGTTATTCCATTGAGCAAGTAGGGTAGAGTAGGAGAGTTTCTCACCACCAAATATCACATAGCGTAGTGTAGCTAAATTACGCGCTAATGATTTTTTGATAGTCAGTAGACGGTAAAATGCTGAGGGTGTTTGATTGAGTACCGTAATGCGTTTCTCAATGAGATAATTGTAAAACTTTTCCGGTGACTGTTTTATTTTTTCAGTGACCAGACATAGTTTTGCACCGTGCAAGAGTGCGCCCCATATTTCCCAGACAGAGAAGTCAAAAGCGTAAGAGTGGAATAGTGTCCAGTTATCATCTTGGTTGAAATTGAAATGGGATTGACAACTGTCGATGAGACGGCCGACATTGTTGTAGCCAATAGGGACCCCTTTAGGTTTTCCCGTAGTACCGGAGGTATAGATGATATAGAAAATATCCTCTTCACTATCTGGTGTAGTGGTGGGTGCAGAGATAGCAACGTTGTCGATTATTTCATCATTAGTGATGGTGAGGATCTCCAGTGAATTTTTATTAGCAATGGCTTTAGGCAGTGGACTATCGCAGATAACAAACTTAGCTGCTGCATCATCAACTATCAGAGCGATACGTTTATCAGGTTGGTGGTAATCAATGGGGATGTAGGTTGCGCGTAATTTGAGTAGAGCAATAATACAGATAATAGTTAAGCGTGTGTTCTCTGTCATCAGGAGTGCAACACGTGTTTGATAGCTAATACCACGTTGGCGGAATTGCTTGGCATAATGGTTAGCGAGAGTGTCAAGCTCGCCATAGCTGAGATTGCCGTAACTATCATCGATAGCGGTGGCGTTACTATAACGTGAAACGATTTGTTGGTAGCGCTGTAATAAATTGCCAGGCGGTGATTGTTGTATTTCACCGGTGCTGTGTAGATGATATTGATAATGAGTGAAGTAGGGAAATTTAGCTAATGGCGTATCATTGTGCTGTTCGATCATGTTAATAACTGTTTGCAAGTGATCGATCATTCGTTCAATTGTGACTTTATCAAAGATGTCGCAGTTATACTCAAGACAGAGCATTCTGCTTCCTTGATGCAGTTCAGTAAATAGAGCAAGATCCATGTTGGTCTCTTTAGGACGGATCTGCATGACTTCCATATCACAGTCAGGCATCTGTAATTCACTATACCGCCCTGATAGCATCGTGGTGGAATAGAGAATATTAAATGGGGTGTGACAGGTTAGTGAATGTGTTTCGCGGGCAATTTGAGTAATAGTGCCAAAGCTGGTTTTTTGATAGCGTTTATCACTCTTTCTCTGCTTAGTGATTTGGTTAATAAGCATAGGCAGAGTAGTCAGCGGGGTAATTTCGATCGACATCGGGATGAGGTTGGCAAATAATCCGGGTACCTGCTTCTCTTCTCTATTACGGTTATCAACTGCATAAAGAAGCGAAAAGTTTGTTATGCCGCTATAGCGATATAGCAGCGTAGCATAAATGGCCAAACAGGTTAAAAAAGGTGTCGAGTGTGATTGCTTCGCTTGCTTTCTTATAATCATGTATTGTTTTTCACTTAATTGAAAAAAGCTCTGTGCAGCAGGGCCGGGGAGTTTTTTTCTCTTTTGCGTATCAGGTAGAGGTAATGTTGTTGTTCCTGTTGCCAGTTTATTACGCCAATAGGTGAGTGCTCGCGCATCATTATTCGTCGTTACTGTTTGATTGTTTGCTGCTGCAGTAATTGTGCTGCGGGGGTATGAAGTTGTTTTATACATAGTAATTGCTTTTTGCAAAAGTATGTAAGCTGAGCGTGAGTCTGTCAGGATGTGATGTATGATGCCAAACAGGTAGTATCGCTGAGTGTGTGAGCTGTGATATAAACGAGTTATGGTGTTGGGCCAGTGTGAAATATCTATCGCAATCTGCGCCTGCTTAATAAGATAGTCAATTTCCTCTTTTTCGCTGAGGTTTGGTTCAAGATGACAAATCTCAATTGGTTGTGGACCGGTGTGCTGTTTGAGCGTTAATTTTCCCTCGTGATTAATGAAGGATTGGTGCATGGTGATTTCGTTGTCGATAACAGCCTGGGCGCAATCGATAAAGCGCGCTACATCCAACCGCCCTTGAATTTTGCATAGTAAGGTGATATTATACAAAGATGACGTTGGGTAGCGTAACCAATCAATCCAAAGCTCTTGCTGACGCTGTGTTGGAGCATTTTCCTGCATAGTGTTCATTGTATTCATTTCAATAGCAACTACTCTGTTATTGCCATGCAAAGTTCTCCTAAATAAATTATTCGGGATATTACCTAAACCTCCTTGGTCCAATAAAATTTTAAAAGTAAATTAGCATACATTGTATATATATTTATATAGCTTTATTCATACAATGATGTAATATATTATTTAAATAATGCCTGTGAGAGCGGGTAAGCAGAATACATTTACCTCTTTACGGCCTGAGCGGAAAGCAGTAAAGTGTCATGAGTGCAAGAGATAGGGGAAAATACGATTATGTCAGAGCCAAAACAACAAGGAATTGTCAATGAGGAGTTGAGTGAAGAGGCGCAAATTAGCGTTCGACGCGAGAAATTGGCCGCATTGCGGGCGGCAGGACAGGCTTATCCTAATGATTTTCGCCGTAGCCATCTCGCCGGTAAGTTGCATGAGCAGTATGATGGCCATGAGGGTGAGGCACTCAAAGCGGAGCGGGTAGCGGTCAAAATTGCTGGGCGGATGATGACACAGCGGATTATGGGCAAGGCCGCATTTGCCCATTTACAGGACATGTCTGGGCGGATACAGATCTATGTGCGTCGCGATGACTTGCCAGAGGGGCAGTATCAAGCCTTCAAACATTGGGATATGGGCGATATTATCGCCGTTGAAGGCTATCTGTTTAAAACTAAGACAGGTGAGTTGTCCGTCCATGTTGAATCAATTGAACTCTTGGTAAAAGCATTACGGCCATTACCAGATAAATTTCATGGTTTGGCGAATCAGGAGATGCGTTATCGCCAGCGTTACCTCGATCTTATTGCTAATGATAGTAGCCGTCAGACGTTTGTTATTCGTTTTAAGACCATTCAAGCGATTCGTAACTATCTGTTGACACATAATTTTCTTGAGGTTGAGACACCTATGATGCATCCAATTCCTGGCGGTGCGTTAGCAAAACCTTTTGAGACCTACCATCATGCACTCGATATGCCGCTGTTTTTACGTGTGGCACCGGAACTGTATCTTAAACGGTTAGTTGTTGGTGGCTTTGAGCGTGTTTTTGAGATCAATCGTAATTTCCGTAATGAGGGCTTGTCAACACGCCATAATCCAGAATTTACCATGGTTGAATTCTATCAGGCCTATGCTGATTATCATGACTTGATGGATTTTACTGAACAGATGTTACGTCAAGTTGCTGAAGAGGCGCTCGGTAGTACCTGCTTCCATTATCAAGGCATCGATTACGATTTTTCTCAACCGTTTATTCGCCTTTCATTGAAAGAGGCGATTTTGCAACATGTTCCTGGTTTAAGTGCAGACTCTCTCGAGACAATCGAAGGTTGTAGTGCTGTGGCAGAAAAGTTAGGTATTGCTTTAAATAGTGAGCAGGGGGTTGGTAGTATTCAGATGGCGATTTTTGATGAAGCGGTTGAAGATAAACTGCAACAGCCGACGTTTATTACCGATTTTCCAATTGAGGTTTCTCCACTATCACGCCGCAATGATAACAATCCAGATTATGCTGATCGTTTTGAGCTATTTATTGCTGGGCGTGAATTAGCAAATAGTTTCTCTGAATTAAATGATGCCGATGACCAAGCTGAGCGTTTTCGCCACCAAAGTCGTGTTAAAGCTGCGGGCGATGAAGAGGCGATGTATTATGACGACGATTACATTACTGCTTTGGAATATGGTATGCCTCCCACTGCTGGCGAAGGGATTGGCATTGATCGTTTGGTAATGCTCTTCACTAACTCACCATCAATTCGGGATGTCCTGTTATTTCCGCATATGCGTCCACAGCAGGGTAGTGGTGTCGAGTAGTTGTGAGATGCACTGATAAATTTTAAACTAAAGCTTACGCCTCGATAAAATTATCGGAAATTTAGCGCATTCTTAAAAAAATATAAGAAGATAAAACATGGTGTTGTAGCATTTACCTCTTTACACGTAGTGTATGATGTTTAATACGAATAAACACTATTTATCATACAATTAGTGTAGAAAATATGGACAAAGATTGTCCTGTTTTTACACTGTTCCAGGGATTAAATGGTATTTTCGGTAAACAAAAAAAATAGGAGAAAGTTAATTATGTTCAACCATGAAAAAGAAGAAAGTAGTCATGAATCGAGGAAGGTAGAGTTTGCTGAACAGGCGAACGAAACAATGGAAGTTGGCACAAAAGTGGTTTTTACTGCCGGTTCGATTTTTTGTATAATGAAATATCTTGATAAGTTGTCTGAAAGCTGCAAATTTTTGCAAGTGTTTGGTCCGTTTTGGCATTACTTTGATGCTTTAGGCTGTTTTGTTAGCGCATATTATGAGTGGCAGACTGGCGCTAAGGTACAGTCTATTTTAGATTTGGCAATGGGATTAACATTGACTATTGCAGCAACCATCGAATTTTTTGTTTTCCCTTTTCTTGCTGCTTGGGGGTTTGCGCTATGTATGTGGCAGCTATACACGGAGTCAGTGGTAGAGTGTTATAATGAACCATCAGCAGAAAAAATTGTTAATTGTCTGGCATATTTGTGTGCAGCAGCCGGAACAACACTGTTGGCTATTGCAGAGACATTTCCACCAAGTGCGCCGATGGTTCTGCCAGTTGCGGTTGTGTTATGTCTCTGTGCTGGTATCGTAAAAGCCGGTCAGCTTTTATGGGCTGCTGGTAAACAGCTGTATGCGAATAAGCATGGATTTTTTAGCCAGTCTACTGAAATAGAAGAGACAATGATCGAGCTGCAACCATTAAAAACTCAAACAGATTGTGGCGACGAATATACAGAAAGTGACTCTCTACATAATCCGGCACAAAATGATAATAGCATTGAAGTGGGCGAAGAAATCAGTCAGTCATTGCCAGTTGTGGCACAGCAGGAGGAGCCAAAGGTGATGAATGATAATAACTATATCGCATCATCTTCAGGCAATGATCATACATTTGAAAATGTAATGAATGAAGAGAATCTCAAGGCCGCTATGTCAGTATTTAGAATTAGTGGTGGCTAGTGTTTGCTTTTTTATTGCCTTCACTCCCCTCTCCCGGTTGTGGGAGAGGGGACAATTGTATTTCCTTGTCATTGCGAGCGCAGCGAAGCAATGGTCACAGGGGTGATTAGAGGCGCTTTTTGTCTAATCACTTTGTTTTTAAAAAACTGTTTAGACATAGTTGATCTAGCACTGAAGTTACTACCAACTCTGTTTCTGGATCTCGCGGGGCCGAGAGGTGCTGGCAAGCTGTTATCAAGATTGGTGCTGCTGGAGAAAATTTATTACCTCTTGATAGCAGGGGATAGAGGCCTGAGCACCAAGCGTTGTGACAGAAAGTGCTGCAGCAGCTTGAGCAAAGTTGATCGCCTGTTTTAGTGGATAATCTTGTGCTAATGCAGCTGCTAGTGCGCCATTAAAAGTATCACCAGCCGCAGTGGAGTCAACTACCTTAACTGAAAAAGTTGCTAACCACTCTGGTGGTTGTTGTGCAGTTGATAGAATTACCCCTTGGTCAGACATGGTTAAAAGTAGCGTCTTGACTCCTTTATCATGAAGAGTTTGACAAGCTTTGATTGCACTTTGCTGATCATCGATGGTGATGCCACTTAGTGCACTGGCTTCGATAGCATTGGGCGTCATAAGAGTGAGGTGTTGATATAATGTTGCAGCAAGGGGTTGTGCTGGAGCTGGAGCTGGATCAAGTATCACCTGACAGCCTGCGCGGTTAGCAAGCTCAGCTACATAATTAATCGTTGCCGGAGGAATTTCTAATGCCAGTAATACCACTTTTGCTTGATCAAACCAGTGATGATACTGGTCAATATGCTCTGGCATGAACGCCATATTAGCGCCTGGTGCCACAGCGATGCAGTTCTCGCCGTCTTCATCGACATAAATCATTGCAACCCCAGAGCTATGCTCTTCTAGTTGCACAACAGCACTGCTATTAATGCCATTTTCTTGCCACTGTTGTAGCATATGCTGGCCCATGTCGTCTTTACCAATGGCAGTAATGAGTGCCGCTGCTGCTCCGTTTCTGCGAGCGGCAATAGCTTGATTAGCACCTTTACCTCCGCAGAATTGGTGAAACTGACCACCTTTCACTGTTTCACCTGCTATAGGTAGGTGGGGAACTTCAACTACCATATCCATGTTGGCGCCACCGACGATGATAACATCGATTTTCTTATCCATTTTAGTATTTGTCATGAATGGCCCTTTTTTGTTGCTGCTGATTTAGCAGAGGAGCGCTTTTCCATTAGTGTTAACATTATACCAACAGTCATAATCAGTGCACTGATAAAATCGTAAAGGTGAAGTGTATTACCAAGGATAATAAACGCTTCGATAATGGCAAATAGTGGAATAGTATAGATCAAGATACTGGCAGTGCGTATGCCAGCTAGTTCTGTACCTCGGATAATAAAAGCGTATGCGATGGCGGCAGTAAAGATTCCACTATAAATAATTGACCACCATAAATGGCTGTTACGGTAGTGTGGTACCATGCCGAATGCTAATTCAACTATTGACGGGATGAGAAGAAATAGGGTGCCGATAAAGAGGGCGCTAACAATTGTAGTAAGTGGTGGCAGAATCGTTCGGTAGCGCCGTACTAGGATGATAAACAGGGCATAAGAGCAGGCAGTTGCTACCATCCACCAATCACTAGAAGTGAACTTCAGTGTCAGAAGCTGTTGTGGGTTATCATGGCACATAATTCCAACCACACCGACAAGGGTAATGATAACACCAAGAAGTTGTCTGATTGAGAGTTTTGTTTTTAGCCATAGACAAGCGAGTATAAGTGCAATGATTGGCGCGGCAGCAAAAATTAGTCCAGCATTGATTGCGGGCGTTGCCATCAGTGCCTCGTAGCTAGTACCAGAGCAGATGGCAATACCGGTTAGTCCTTGAAATAGTAGTGGCCAGCGATGTTTCCATAGTGCTTGGCGATGTTTTTTGATGGATGTCCAGGTAAAAGGTAGCAAGATAAGAACACTCAGGATAAAGCCTAAAAAATTGAATTGCCATGGTGGTATCAGGTTGGCGACATATTGGCTGACGACAAAATTACTGGCAATGAAAATATTGCCGATGAGTAGTGCCAGAATACCTAAAGATTGTCTATTCATGTGATCATCTCCATGGATGCATGAAAGCATTTTATGTTAATTCATCTGTTTGGTCAATTTGGCGCTAGATTAATAGTGGCCTAAAACAGTTCGACAACATAATCATCTATGGCAGGCACCTGTTTGATTGCCCCCTGTTGTTTAAGGAATTCAGCAAATTGTTGATAACGTGCTTTGTCGGCATGTTGCGGTTGTCGTGCAAAGTATTGCAATGATTGCAACCAGGCAGCATGGTTAAGTGAATTATTCAACTCAGGATGATTTTTGGCAAATTGCTGCCAAGTTGATTTTGGATGGTGAATTAAATAGGTTGTGCCTTGCTGAACAGCTAGAATAAACTTTTTCAGGCGTGGATCGCTAAGACGATTTTTGTTAGCGACCAAAATTAACTCATCATAGTGCGGCACACCATAGTTTTCTGGGAGGAAAATTCGCGCCGGTTTGCCAGCCAGCTTCATTTCGATTGGTTCAAAGTTGCGCATGCCGTCAGTGAAGGCAGCCACTTTGCCCGCTAGAAGAGCCTGAACGAGATCTTCATGAACAGAGATAAGCTTGACGTCATTTAAGTTAAGCTGCTGACTTGCTAACATGCTTTTTAACATAATTTCACTAAAACCTCCTGGATGTGCAATCAGTTGTCCTTTTAAATCTGCAATAGTATGAATGGGGCCATTTTTAAGCACAATGAGGCAGTTAAGCGGGTGGTTAACCAGGGTGCCAATGCGTACTAATGGAAGGCCATGGACAACTTGCATCGTTAATTGTGGTTGATAATCGACGGCGATATCTGCTTTGTTAGCAGCAACCAGTTTAGGGCCATCGGCGGGGTCGGCTGGTGGAATAAATTTTACCTGTAGCCCCTGTTTTTTAAAATAGCCCTGCTGTTGCGCAACAAAAAGTGGCGCGTGATCGGGGTTAACAAACCAATCCAGTACTACTGTTAATGGTTGTGTTTTAGCTAGTGCCAAAGAGAGGGTTGAGATTAATAATAGCGCAGTAAAAAAGAGTTTTTTGATCATTTTTTTCTCCAATTTTTATTTAGTAGTGTTGCCACCAGATCCACCGCTTTAATAGATAGTCGAGAGTGAAATAGAGTAGCAAAGTTAATAGCATAATGGTAATTAATACTGCAAAGACTAAATCGATCTCCATGCGTGCGTTGGCATTTAACATTAAAAAGCCAAGTCCGCGACTAGCACCAACCCATTCACCAATCACTGCCCCCATGGGTGCATAGGTGGCAGCAACACGAATGCCGCTAGCCAGGGCAGGGAGGGCGGCAGGCATTTGAATGTAACGTAGTGTTTGCCAACGGGAGGCTTGCGCCAACGTTGCTAGTTCGAGATAGTGTTTGGGAACACGACATAGGCCGTCATAAAAACTGCTGGTGACGGGGAAAAATAGCATCAACATGGTGATAGCAACTTTTGAAGCCATGCCGTAACCGAACCAGATAACAAATAGCGGCGCAATAGCAAAAACAGGCAGGGCTTGGCTAATGATAACAATCGGTAAAAACCACCAGCGTGCCGGGCGGCAGTAAACAAGAATTAATGCAGCAATCATGCCGGCAGCAATTCCGCATAACAATCCTAATATCACTTCACTAATAGTAAATAGTGCTTGATAGGCGATAAGAGGCAGCTGGTGATACAATGTTATCGCGACGCGTAACGGCGATGGTAAAATATAGGCAGGCAGGTGTCCTAGCCAGATTAGCAGTTGCCAGAGTAATAGCAGGGTAATAATAATGGTGCTGAGTTTAATAACTTTCATCACTCTCCTCAGTAGCCAATAGGTTAAGTAATTGCGACTGCTGTCGGAGCAGTTGAGGATCGCTTGGGTTGCGCGGTGAGTTCCCTTCGGGGGTAATAGCGCTGCTCAGTTGTACAGGGTGGCCGCTCATGACATAGACGACATCTGCAAGGGTTAAGGCTTCTGCTGGATCATGCGTGACCATCAGGACAGTGTGGCCACGTAACAGCCGTGCTGCAAGTTTCTGCAACTTCAGTCGTGTTACCGCGTCGACAGCTGAGAACGGTTCATCCATGAGAATAGCAGCTTTTTTATCAAGCAGTGCGCGCGCCAGCATCACACGTTGGCGCATACCGCCAGAGAGTTGGTGAGGCATGAGTGTATGTGTCTCTTCTTTGAGTCCAACCTGATGTAGCAGTGTGAGTGCTTGCTGTTTTAGCGCTGTAGTCAGTGGCTTCTTGGCAAGGCGGCATGGTAGTAAAAGATTATCCATAATAGAGAGCCACGGCAGTAGTGAATCGTGTTGAGAGAGGTAGGCAACACGGTGACATAGTGGTTGTTGGTCAGAGGTGGCGATAGTTGCCTGAGGATTAACCTGGCAACCACTTGGTAGATTGGCAATGTAGCGTAATAGCGTGCTTTTGCCAATACCGCTGGTGCCTAGCAGAGCAACCCATTGGCCAGCAGCTAATGATAGGTTTAGATCAACAAACAGGGGTTTGGTATGATAACTTAACGAG
Source organism: Gammaproteobacteria bacterium (assembly GCA_028282395.1). Next base: position 2,088 of record JANQHY010000301.1, on the reverse strand, counting down.
AGCTGGCGAATAATAATATCAAAATCTGTCATGGCTATTTTCCTGTGTGCATGATCTTAACACAGCTTTGCCAATAGGCAAACTGCGCAGAGTATAGAGTACGTGGGTTTCATGAAGCATGGTTGTTCATTTAACAATCAATCATTGGGTCGGACGATATTTGCTTTTCAAAAATTTGAATCATATAATCAATGATCCATATTTACTTTACTTACAACGAAGGAGAAAAATAGATGACTAAAAAAATATTGCCTGCTTTTTTTGGGTTTTTAGGTTTAAGTTGGACGTTAACTGCTGTTGCACTGCCCACCCATAAAATGAATGTACAACCTATTCCCTACAATCAACTTCCTGGTTTTGTTACCTTTATGAAAAAAGAGAACAATACAAAACTTGTTTATACTTGGGCAAATGATAATCTAACCAAAGAAGCTAAAACGAACATTATCGGTAAAGAAAACAGTGATCCATCTATCTCTTGGAATGCTGATGCAAAACAATTTGATTCACATGATTGGGCTGCGATTAATAGCAACAGTCAAAAAGCGTATGTTGAAACAACTAGCGCAAATGGAAAAAAACAGTTCTATCTTGCCTATATTAATCCAACCAGAGACCAACAGGGTAATGTAACAGGTATTAGCAAGATTGTTGTAGAAGTCACCCCCGAACTATTGAAAACATTGAATAGCGATATGGGGACAACAACAAAAACAACAAAGGCCAGCTATTAATAGAAGGTTATATTAGGCAGTATCCCTCTTTATTATTATTTAAGAGGGATCAATCTGCCTTTTAGCTATCTTTTATTATGTTAAAGAGAACGAACCGCAGATATTGACTCTTTATACTCACATCAGTAATCTATAGGAAAAATTTATTTCTGTTAAATAAACAATCAACTATAGGGGTAGGTATGTTTGTAAGTAGACTGATAGGCTATGTCGGTAAGAAATCGTCAAAATCTTTTTTCTTTAATCATCACATCAAGATCACTGCGTCATTACTTAAGCAAGGACGAAAAGTTAAGGTAAATGCTAGCATTAATCGGCAATTGGCGCGCAATAAAAAAGTCAGTGTATTAAAGCAACCACCTTTTTGGTCACAACAGAAGCAGAATAGAGTTATTTGTCGTGATGAAGAAGGTAATAAAAAGCTGCTTGCAGCAAGCCATCTCAGTGCGGGTGAAGAGATAATTAATTTAACTAACCGTGGCGTCATTAAGAGCAGTCCCACAAAGACGTCAATAGAAATAGATGTAGGTATTCATGTGGAAAATTACTATGGCCAGCATATGAACCATAGTCCAACGCCAAATTGTCATATTGTTGCCAGCTGTATTGTATCGTTAAAAGATATTCTTCCTGGAGAGGAGTTGACCTTTGACTATCAGAAAAATGAGAGTTGTTTAAGTGTGCCTTTTTTTTGTTGTCATAGTGGTGAATATATTGCTGGCCATCAGCGGCGGGAACTCAACGATGATGATATAAAGATAATGCGTAGAGAATTAATCAGTAAAGGAAGTTGTGCCGATTTTGTTGCAGATATTAGCTATTTTACAGCAATGGATGACCTGCAGATGGCTAGGTTTATGCAGTTATTTGCTGATTTTGCTATTAAGCGAGTGAAAATGGCTTGGCCACAAGATAATGATTATCATTATTTGCAGATTGCTAAAGAGTATCGTATTAAGATGGATTTTCAGGATCATCGCCTTGACCATATAGAGATGGAAGATTATTTCAAGCTTGTTGGCATACCAACAGATATTCCAACGTTAACGCCAGGTGGTTAACCCGCTGCAGGTTAATACTGGCCAAATACTTTACCTTGAGGTAAAAGCTGTAGTACAATTCAAGAGCTATATGGGCTAGGAGTTAGTTAGTAGATAGTGACTAAGTAAAGGAGTGCGCTATTATGACCCATACCATCAACAGGAAAAGGTGCAAATGGCCATCTCTCTTGCTGTTTGCGGCTGCACTAGTAGGCGCTAGTCGTATTGCTGTAGCAGACACGGTCTCAGACATATCAGACGATATCTTTCATGAAGCCTCGTTGAGTCAATATGCTTGGGGGAATGGTCTCTAT
>JANQHY010000256.1 GCA_028282395.1 Gammaproteobacteria bacterium | reverse complement strand
TATAAATTTTTATCATATTTTAAAAAATGATAGTTTATTCCTGTTTCAAGGATATCCTATCTTTCTTTACCATTATTCAATTTTAAGTCATTAGTTTAGCCAAAATCTTACCCAGCAATAACAACTAGCCAGTATAAGGAGTAAGCGCCCTCTTCGACAACAAGCGTTAACTATTGGCAGCTAGAGAGGAGAGGAAATGAACTAATAAAACCTTAATATTAGTTTTTTACAATCTCACCCAAGAAAAATGCTAGGGAAGAGGAGAAAAAGAGTTATGTTTCACTATAAGAAAATTGAGAACCGTCGCGAATTAGGATTTGCCAAAGCTTGGTGCGATAAAGTTTTAACAAAGCTATCACTGGGACATGATTCTAAATCTAATACTACCAATATAAACGGCGAAATCGCCTATAACTCTATGAAAATAGATGCTTCACATAGTAGAAGCTCAAAGAAAGACGATAAAAAATCAAAAATCAAGCAAAGCCGAAATAAATTAACTCTAAAAGGTAAAAAATTTCTTCTAAAAGCTCGCGATAATAGAGATAGCAAAAAAACTCGTGACGGAACTGTCATAAATGATCAAGATAGTCATATAGATTTTAATGATTCGCGCTTAGGACTAAATACTGATATTGTTATCAAAAAGAGCACTTATGATGATGGCAACCATAACGCCATTAATAACATAGATATCAGAACAACTGTCAAAGCAAAAAAAATTGGGATAAATGCAACTGGAAATTTAAAGAAAAACTCTTCTCAACATAAGAACAGACACAACCAAACAGTTAAAATCGAGAAAAATCACAGCAAAGTCAATATTACTGCAAAGAGAATTAATCTAAATACAAAAATTACTGCGCGCTCAGAGCAACAAGATAAAATCGATGAAGATGGAAAAATACTCATACAAAGCAAAAAAACCGTTATCGACAACAACACTGATATCGCAACAACACATGTGACCACCAGACTTGAAAGACAACATGTTAATGATGGCAATGCGCTAAAAAGAATTAGAAATACTAAAATGAAGATTCAAGACAGTCGCCTTAATGTACACGCCAATGTAGCAGTTAATCAAACCTATCATAGCAATAGTGCTAAAAATGATGACTATATGAAGACGCAACAGATTAGAACAACTGCAACTGCCAAAGACATAGGCATAACAGGTTCTATTAATATAAGAAAAGAGGAGCGCTGTAAATCTGATGATAAAGAGAACGTAACCTACAAAGATAAAGCAAACCATGTTGATATAGAAACGAATCTACCAGAAAACAGAGGACAAATTAAAGTCTCTTATGATAAACATAAGCGCTTAACACTTGATGAAAATAATAATATTTCTGCAACACATTCACAAAATGCACAAACCATTCAATTTACCAATTCAGATCATGAAGTTGCACTTGGTCATCAGAGAATTGTAACTAAGCGCAATCGCTCCACCTTAATTCAGGATAAGATAGCGGGAAGGCTGCATACGCAAAATAACATCGACATCTCAACTAATCTCCAACTTAAACAAACTCATAAAAAAAGTGACTATCATTCCGTTCATAACCAAAAGTTTAGAGGTATGGCAGATTTTAAAGGCGATAAAAAAGCACGAGGTTTACTAAACGCAGAGCGTCATACAGCAAATCAACTTGATCCTACTACTGGTGCATTAAGCTCTCAGGAAAAAATATCAGCTGGCATTGCAGTAAATAACTCCCACACTTTATATCTAACAGCTAATAGCGTACATCACGATAAAGAGGATGTTATAGTAACTAGTCGCTATGGCACAGCAGGTTATTCAAATAGTATTACCTCTGCCAATGCAGAAATAAAGCAGATTACTGTACAAGATAAAAAGAGTAATCAAAAGACACAAGGTATTTGGGCAAAATTTTGTGCGCTGGGTTATCGTCTATTTTTTAGTGGCAGCAGTAGAAGAAAAATCGACTATAGTGGCCAACCTACTAATAAACAAAGACAAAATGTATCTATAACATTGTCAGATGACAAAAAAGGCAACTATTTCAATATAGCCCTTTCCTGTGTTCGTAAAAAACTCCAAGGTGAATTTAAAATTGGCATTATGCTTTGCAATGTACTAAAAAAAATAAACAAAGCGTATATTCTTAAGTTCTCTTGGAAAAAAACCAACAAGGTGACTCAACAAAAGAGTCGTTTACTAAAACCTATTAATGATCATAGTTCGGCTATTAACCCAGAAGTCGATCTGTCGGCAAGTTGCCAAACAACTATGACAACCACCCCGCACTCTAGTAAGAGCATTACTAATTATAAAGGAAATTTCAATTTCTTTGGTTACAGCTGTAAAATGGAATATCTTAAAGCTGATCAACATAACAAAAATAGTGTTGATATTTCACAGCAAAGCATGAATGATGCCACAATGACGACAAGCGCATTGGCTTAATATTGAACAACTCCATCCTGAGCCAAATGAACACGGGTTTCACATCCATAAAACTCATGTATAATTGGCTATAGACTGTTAGTTGAATTGACAAGGAAATGCGCCATGCAAAAAATCACCGTCCTATTTATTGCTATTCTCAGCCTAATACCTATCTCCATTGCCGTGGCAACCCCTACTGCAAACGATAGTATCGTCGTTAAAATGTATAAAACCAGTAAACAGGGACAAGGAGAATATGTTGGTACTATTATTGCTAAAGATAGCCAATATGGCCTACTTCTGATTCCTAATCTACATAACCTGCCAGCAGGTGAGCACGGCTTCCATGTTCATGTTAACCCATCCTGTGCTGACAATGGACTAGCAGCCGGTGGACATCTTGATCCTGACAATACTGGCCACCATTTTGGCCCCTATAATCCCTATGGCCACCTTGGTGATCTACCACCACTCTATATTCACAGAGATGGCCGCGATACATTACCCGTATTGGCCCCACGCCTGACTGTTGCTGATATTCGCAACCACGCTCTGATGATTCATGCAGGCGGGGATAACTATTCTGATACCCCGGAAAAACTCGGTGGCGGTGGTGCACGTATCGCTTGCGGTGTTGTTGCCAAGTGAGCAGTGTACAGCAGCAACATAACCGCTATGGACTGGTACTAGCAGTTGCTGGCTCAGGTATATTTCTTTCAACACTCGACTCAGGTGTAATCAATGTTGCCTTACCCTTTTTACGCCAGAGTTTTCACACCTCAGTCAATAAAATCTCCTGGACCATCTCTGGCTATTTTCTCGCCTTAAGTGCAACAATTGTGCTATTTGGCAAACTAGGAGACCGTTTTGGCCGAGTGAATGTTTTTGCTACTGGCTTATGGATTTTTGCCATCGGCTCACTACTCTGTGGCTTATCAACCTCTGCTAACCAGCTTATCGCCTGGCGAGTAATTCAGGCCTTGGGTGCGGCGGCAATGCAAGGTTCCGCAACTGGCATTATCACTACACTTATCATGCCACAATACCGAAATCGTGCTTTAGGTATGTTTAGCTTGATTCTTGGTATGGGACCAATTATCGGCCCTACTTTTGCTGGAGCCATGATCGCTTTTTTTAGCTGGCACTGGATATTTTTTATTAATATTCCTATCTGCCTATGCGCCTTTATCGGCACACGTCTACTACACGATACCGGTAGTTATCAACGCACGCGGCTTGATTTCATCGGCATGCTACTATTTGCGACCATGATCTTTCTGTTTGTACTCGGTTTAACGCTAGGAGGGCATCCCAGTGGCAGAGGGTTAGTGATAAGCGGATTAATGTTGGCAACACTCATTAGCCTACTGGCATTTATTTACTGTGAAAAGCGCGTCTCTTCACCCCTGCTTAATCTGCAGCTATTTAAAAATTTTATATTCTCTAGCGCACTGTTTAGTATGATGACACTTGGTTTTACTATGTCAGCAATTTTGATGATTCCGCCACTTGAACTCCACCTTATTCGGCATCTATCCGCTGGCCATATTGGTCTAATTTCTCTGTCAGCACCATTAGGATTAGTGATCCTCTCGCGTATTGCCGGCAAAAGAATCGACTGTTGGGGGGAGCAACGTCTCATGTTGACTGGATTAACCATTATGTTAATTGCACTACTTCTGCTCGCTAGCCGCACACCAAATTGGGGCATACTCTCTTTACCACCACTACTATTTATATACGGCATCGGTGCAGGCCTCTTCATGCCCGCCAATATCAGTCAAATTATGAAGTCTGGTAGTGCCGAACATCAAGGCACAATGGGCGCCATTAACCGGATGGTATTAAATTTAGGCAATGCTATCGGTGTTGCTGCTGCAGCACTCATTATTGGCCTCCACGCCAAACAAAATATCGATCACCATATCGCCACATCATTACGTCAACCCTGGATACTCAGCTCTGTTATGATGGCATTAGCATTAGCCTTTTCATTTCTACAGCGCATAGTTGGCAGGAGAAATGCACCATGAATAGGATAAAGCACAACCCCTACCCACTCGTTATTATCACTGCTTGCAGCGGCATGTTTCTTTCAACACTCGATGCCGGCGTGATTAATGTTGCGCTGCCTTTTCTGCGCCAAGACTTTCACACGACTGTTGATCATATCTCCTGGACCATCTCCAGCTATATGCTGGTATTAAGTGCTACATTGGTACTGTTTGGCAAATTGGCTGATCGCTTTAATCGTCTTAACATTTTCTCTACCGGCCTACTACTGTTTGCGCTTGGCTCTCTCCTCTGTGGGCTTGCCACCTCTGCTAATCAATTAAT
>JANQHY010000215.1 GCA_028282395.1 Gammaproteobacteria bacterium | reverse complement strand
TTTACAAAATAGGAATTGCGAGGCCACAGCAACAAGTAGAGGTTGTAAAGCAATAATCAAAGCGGCCACCGCTGGTTGAACACCCATGTAGATTCCTGTCCAGGTGCCAGTAATAAATAATGTGCCCAATAACAGGCCTGCAACGATAATGTGGCCTAATAGTTTCCAAGTTTTCGGCCATTTCGATTTCAATAGTAATACTAAAATAAAGAAAAGAGTGGTTGCTATTGCAGAACGTAGTGCAATAAATAGGAGTGGTGGGGTATAGGGAAATCCAAGTTTTTGTCCAACAAAGCCCGAGCCATACATAATAATAAAAAGTAAAGATAGTGAGAATGTTAATCGTTGTTGATCTGTTTTAAGGTGTTTGCTCATTGGTATTTTCCTCTTTTTTAAGTACTTTTTTCATTTGATGGCGTTATATTCATTTTCTCTTGACCATATTAATATTTATGGACATAATTACAAGTACGCACAATTATGTTACATAGGAACAATTTTGATACTATAGGTAAAATTTATGCAAGATATTCGTGAAATCTGTGCCATTGAAGCAGCTTCAGCAGCCATTGGTGGAAAGTGGAAATGTTTGATTCTATATAGACTAGTAGATGGGCCGGTTCGCTTTAATGCACTGCTGCGAATTATTCCACAGATTACTCGACGCATGTTAACACTGCAACTGCGTGAATTAGAGCGTGATGGTTTGGTTCATCGGGAAGTTTATCAGCAGGTGCCGCCAAGAGTTGAATACTCATTAACTGAGCTAGGGAAAAGTTTTAAGAGTAACCTCGAGCATCTTAGACAGTGGGGCAGACAATATCTAAAAAATAAGAGCAGCTAAATTACCTATTTTCTAGTGCTTGTGATGAGGGGAGTTTAATATTGAGTGATTGCAGTGCTTCACGCAGCTGTTGTGGGTTGCGAAAATGGATTGCTGACATGCCTAATTTCTCTGCAGCAGCAATATTATCGCGATTGTCATCAATAAATAGACACTGTTGCGCCTGCAGGTTGTTGCGCTGGAGCAGAATATCATAGATGCGTCTTTCCGGTTTGATGTAACCCTCTTTGGCAGAGATAATAATATCACGAAAGTAATTAAAGAATGGATAACGGTCGAGGGCATACGGGATAGTTTCCAGCGACCAATTGGTTAAGCCGTAGAGAGGATAATCTTGTTGATAAAGTTGCGTCAAAATCTCTACGCTACCAGTGATTGGACCAGCAAGCATATCAGACCAGCGCTGTTGCCATAACCAGATGGCTTCATGGTAGTGTGGGAATTGGACTGCCAGTTCATTGAGAATCTGTGCAAAAGGGCGACCACGGTCCATTTCTAAATTGGCTTGATGAATGCCCGTTTCATTGTAGAAGTCGAACATTTTTTGCTCATCAGCGAAATAGTCGCGATAAACATTATCGGGACTCCAGGCAACGAGAACATTACCAAAATCAAAAATTATCGCTGTGATCATAGCGCTGACTCCCCTTTATTAATCTGCTCATCAATTAAAGACTCTAATAAGTCTCGCGGCGTTAATGGTGCGGTTTCCGCCAATGCTTGGTGATAGAGTACTGTGGATGGCGTTAATGCCGGCAGAGTATTAATCTCAATAATAGTCATATCACCATTATCGATGTTAACGAATAGATCGATCCGTGCATAACTTTCAATGTTGAGTGCAATGGCAAGCTGTTCAATGCGCTGGCGAACTTTCGCTATTACCTTAGCAGATAGAATACTTTCAGGTGGTGGGGTAATATTAATGCCGGTCCCACCCTGAAATTTTTCCTCTACAGTTAAAACGGTTCCACTCGAGACGGTAATACTTGGTTGAAACGCACGCAACTGGTTGTCTATTTCAATTAGTCCGATGGTTAATTCGATCCAACCACTATGGCGTTGGTAATTAATAATGCCTTGGTGAATTTCAATTTGGTCACTGACAATAAACTGTTCGAATAGGAGTGATTCAGGTGGTGTGGGTGGCATTTCAATGATGCCGGACTGCTGTTGAAAATTACTAGCGGCAATATGAGGTAGACGTTGACGAATGGCATCAAGATAGTGCGATAACATGACGACATTTTCTAATTTCACTACGCCAGCAGAGCAGCCGTCAGCAATCGGTTTGACTATTAATTGTTGGCTATCAAGTTCTGCAGTCAGTTGTTGCCACTGTTGTTGTAGTTCCTGTGCTGAACAGGCTAACAAATTTTCTGTTGCCAACGGTTTGCCACGCGCACTGGTAATACCATCGATCTTTGCCTTACGCACTGCTTGAGCAGTATGCCACTTATTCATACACAGCCGTGCAGCAGCAGCATTAACACCATTAAACGCTACATTGCGTTCGCTTAGTAGCTGTTGCAATGTACCGTTTTCACCTTCTCCACCATGTAGCGCAATAAAAATAAATTCGGCATTCTGCATGACTGTTTCAAGCGTAACTTTTTTCGGCGCAAAAAAGTCTTGTGCGGGTTTGTCTGCAGCTAACTGTAAACGTTGTCGAGCAGTTTGTTCAAATTTCTCTAATCGCGTAGCCACTTTTTCATACTGTTGGCAGCTGGTATGAATCTCTTCAACAGTATGGTTGAGGGCCAGATGATAAGGCAATTGCCAGACAGTATTGTCTGGGGCAATAAAAAAGGGTTGTGGTTGATAATGTTTAGAGTTTTTTAACTTTAACCAAACATTGGTGCCGCTCATTAATGAAACTTGCCGTTCAGCATTGCAGCCACCAAATAGAATCGGAATGGTGGTGCGTTTTTCAGCATGGCTAAGAGGTGTCAGCGCTGGCGCGCTTAGATGGTAACGCTGGCAGGCATGGGCAACAATATAGCGTAACACTTCACTGTGACTTAAACCGACTCGTGCTGCTTGCATAAAGAGGAAGCTATTCTGTTCCATGCCACTGATCGGATTAAAATCAGAGAACCAGATGTTGCCATCGCTCAGTAGCCAACCATCGAAGCGAGCAAAGTCGCGCATCCCCAGCTCGCTAAATAGTACTTCAGCTTGTTGGCAGATGGTGTTGATGGTGGTGTCATCAAATTGTGGCGGGCAATGATAGGTGACATGGCCTGAGGGGAGATATTTTTTTCTGAAATCAAAGATCTGATGTTCACGATAATCGGTTTCAATTTCTGTTGGTAGGAGTGCAATCGGTTGATTGTCAGCATTTTCAAGAATGATGACAGTAAACTCTACCCCTTGAGCAAAAGGCTCAATTACTACACGACTGGTCATATTGCGGCTGAATAGTAGCTCTGCTTTCTTTGCCGCCATCGCTGTTGAGTTAACCGAGAAGACACCAATACTTGAGCCGCCATTGGCAGGTTTAACAATGGCGCGA
>JANQHY010000153.1 GCA_028282395.1 Gammaproteobacteria bacterium | reverse complement strand
TATTTACAGCACAACACTGCACTGAACCTGTATGGAGTGTATACGTTAATGGCACCATCCTACCGTTCACCTTGACACCACGGCAACGATGGCCAACCTCGGTATGAATTGCATAGGCAAAGTCAAGTGGCGTTGCGCCTTGTGGCATATCTACAATTTCACCACCTGGTGTAAAAACATAGACCCGATCTTCAAAAATACGATTCTCTAACTCGGAAGAGAACTGCTCTTCATGCACCATCTCCTTTTGCCATTCCAATAGCTGGCGTAACCACGCCACTTTCTGCTCATAAGAATCATCCTGAGTACTACTTCCCTCTTTATAAATCCAGTGAGCCGCAACACCCTTTTCAGCATCTTCATGCATCTGATGGGTACGGATCTGAATTTCAAAGCTCTTCTCTCCCGGACCAATGACTGCCGTATGAATAGACTGATAGCCATTTGGCTTGGGTGAGTGAATATAGTCATCAAACTCTTCGGCAATTGCTGGCCAAGTTTGATGAGCAATACTTAATACCTGATAACACTCATCAACATTATTCACCAAAATACGCACTGCATGCGCATCATAAATTCTCGAGAAATCGACCCCTTTGCGCATCATTTTACGATAGATACTATAAATATGCTTGGCACGACCATAAACCTCAGCTTTAATTCCAGCTTTACCTAGCAAAGTCTGTAAGGCTTCAATAATGGCATTAATGTTCTGTTCACGCTCAACTCGTCGCTGCTGTAACTGTTTAGCAATTTTTTTATAGGTTTCAGCATGAAGATAGCGGAAACTAATGTCCTCTAGCTCCCATTTGAATTGGTGGATACCAAGACGATTAGCTAACGGGGCATAAATCGCCATCGTCTCATTGGCCATCTCCTTTTTTAATGCATCATCAGAGCGCTTAACAGCACGCATAATACAGAGACGCTCAGCCAATTTAATTAGAACAATCCGTACATCGCTTACCAATGCAAGTAACATGCGCCGCAGATTATCAATCTGTTTATGGTCACCTTTAGCACGCAGAGTAGTTAATGCACTCATTTTTTGGGTACTGTGAACCATTTTGGCCACTTTTGCACCTAACTGCTCTTCGACATCTTCAAGTTTCAGATCACCATACTCAATTCCACCATAGACAATTGCTGCCGCCAACAGCTCAGGATCGAGATAGAATGCTGCAACCTGGGAAGCCATCTCCAAACCAAGACTGAAGCAAGATTCACCATAAAAAAGCATCTGATCTTCTGTTACTCGACTAAGCGTACAAGCCTGGCGCAATAGTGATTCCGCTCCGGCTTTGACCGATAGCTCCCCTAACCAGCGATTAATATCTATAGATTGATCATCCAAGCGCGGCAGGTTCGTCATTGCTTGTACCATAAATTACTTTCTCCTCTCTTCGCAAAACAGACTCTTCTCTGTGCTAATACCTTATATATTGCTACTCTTAGCACATCATTATTACTATCGTTCCTGCCATTAGATGTAATGTACCCTCCAACCATACCATTTTGCGTAAAACAGTCCAACCCCAATCATAATTCCCTTAGTAGAATGACTAGCAACCCTCGACCTCTATTTCATACTCTGTTATGCTGGCCGTAGAGAAAAACAGGCAAGGGGGAACCGTGCGCATTTTACTACTTGGACCACCTGGGGCAGGCAAAGGAACACAAGCAAAATTTATCTGTGAGCGCTATAACATTCCACAAATCTCAACAGGAGATATGTTACGCAAAGCGATTCACAGTGGCAGTGCGCTCGGTAAAGCAGTCGCACACACCATGGAACAGGGGCAATTAATTGCTGATGACATCATGATTGCTCTGGTCAAAGAGCGCTTAGAGCAGCCTGATTGCCAGGACGGCCTATTATTGGATGGCTTTCCACGCACACTCACCCAAGCTGAAGCACTAACCAATGCCAACATTCTTCTTGACTATGTCATTGAAATCCGTGTCATTGATGAGGAGATTGTCTCTCGTCTTAGCGGTCGCCGCATCCATCCACCATCAGGACGAGTCTATCATATCATCCACAACCCGCCTAAACGGGTAGGAGTTGATGATATCACTAATGAAATTCTGATTCAGCGTGAAGATGACCGTGAAGAGACTATCCGCAAACGGCTGTCACTTTACCATCGCCAAACCGAGCCAATTGTTAATTACTACCAGGACATGGCAAAAAAGAGACCTCAGCAAGCGCCTACCTATCTCTATGAGAATGGTCATGGCAGTATCAATGAGGTTCGTGATATGATTTTCAAAGTCCTCGATAGTAAAATAACATAAAGCTCTTCTAGGCACGCAAGAACAGTTTCTCCTCGTTTTCGTGACTACTCTCATTTCCTAGGAGTTGTTGAAAAAATGGTCATCGTCCGGCAAGTATCTCGCCGTTGTCCCGCGGCTTGTCTGCGCGATCCAGCAACAGAGCAAATAGTGACTTCGAGCTGAATTGCTTCGCTGCGCTTGCCATGACAACAGGGAAATAACAAAGATGATCTTTTTAATGATGCCCTTTCTATGTGAGAGCAAAAGGGGTGGGCAAACAGTATGAATCTCTACAAAAAAACATAAAGCAATGAATTATCAGGAGATTTATAGAAAATTAGCGATATATTCGTGAAATAGCATTGCGGTAAAAAAGAAAGGCCGTGAAGAAATCCTCACGGCCTAGGTAGGGTAGGAAACCTATACTATTTCTTTTTTGGTGGACGACCACGTTTTTTAGCAGTTGTCGACTTTCTCTTAGCGGGAGTCTTTCTTTTAGTGACTTTCCGTTTAGTAGTAGTCTTTCTTTTAGCCGTCGTCTTTCTCTTAGTCGTAGTTTTTCTCTTGGTGGTCTTCTTTTTAGCCGTTGACTTTTTCTTAGTAGTCGTAGCTTTTTTCTTCGTGCCCTTGAGAGATTTTACTGCTTTCTCAAGTTTACTATGACCAGCCTTTAGTTTGACAACCTCCTTCTTTAGCGCTTTCAGCTTTTCATTAAGATCCTTGATCTTTTTAGCCTCAGCACTAGTTGTCTTTGTACTTTTCCGTCCTTTTGCACTCTTCACACTTTTCGTGCGTTTAGTGCTTTTAGCACCTTTAACTTTTGACATAATCTTTCTCCCAAAAACAATTAAGTCTAAACTTAATTAAAAAGATAGCATAAAAACAACAAATAACAACAAATAAACGCCGATTTAAAGAAAAAAAAGCGTCTTTTTTCACTTTTTTTGCATTTTTTTCCCTTTTTTAAAGATTTTTTGCCAAAAAAAAGAAATTTGCCAATTTAAAATAAAATTCTCTACATGCCAAAATAGAGTTTTTAAGTAAAAATCGAATAATTTTTCCCTATCTGGTATGACTAAAAGTATAAAATTCCATATCCATTTTATTCTACATAATAATTAACCGCGCTTTTATAAAGAATATCTGACATCAAAAAGTCATTATCCGCATCAATAATGTTACTACTGACCTATATTTCTTCATTGGCAATCATTATTACAAGCGATACTATAGATAGCAGTGGTTTTTATAATGAGGTTATGCCAATGGCATTTTCTGAATCCGATAAAAAGTTTATGCAACGCGCATTAGTTTTAGCACAGCAAGCAGCAGAACAAGAAGAGGTTCCTGTTGGTGCATTACTCGTTTCTTCCGGTGAAATAATTGCTGAAGGACATAATCAACCTATTTCTATTTGTGACCCTACTGCCCATGCTGAAATAGTCGTTTTAAGAGGCGCTGCACAACAACAACAAAACTATCGTCTACCGGCGACCACACTTTATGTTACTTTAGAACCTTGCATCATGTGTGCAGGAGCAATTATTCATGCGCGAATTGAACGCTTGGTATTTGGTGCCTTTGATCCTAAATCAGGTGCCTGTGGTAGCACTATCGATATCTTTGCACAGAAGGTTAATCATCGCGTTGCTTATCAAGGAGGGTTACTATCAGATGAATGCGCCAAGCTGCTACAGACATTTTTCGCTGCCAGACGTTAAGTTAAAACCTCTGCTATAACTCTATCTCTTTACTCTCATCTAATAAATAAGAAAAGAGCAGCGCTACCGATTGGTTAAACAGGATGTCCATGTTAGAATAAATTACTTCTGCTAGCATAGCAACACCTCTACTTTTACAACCATAGTCAATAAATGCTATGCACTTTGCTATCTCTTACTAGACAACACTTCCCTGGAGATTGAATTATGACAACACGACCTACTCAACACTACTATCTTGCCTTTAACCAAATAAATGGTATTGGCGCTACAACACTGAATAAACTGATAACGCAATTTGGCTCAGTAGAACAAATTTTTCAAGCCTCGCCTTCAGCACTACAGACAACTAATTTAAAGCCAAATCAGATTGATGCTATTAAACAGTTTAATTGGAAGCTCATCGAACCCTCACTCCGTTGGTTAGAGTTGGACCATCACCATATCCTCACCTGGGAAGATGATCATTACCCGACACGTCTTAAAACGATTACTCAACCGCCACCAATACTTTTTGTTGTTGGTGATGTCACACAACTTTCTCAACCACAACTTGCCATTGTCGGCAGCCGTCAACCAACATTAATTGGTCGTGAAAACAGTGAAAATTTTGCTCGCCATCTCTGCCGTAGTGGATTAACGATTACTAGTGGCTTAGCTGTTGGCATCGATAGTGCTGCACACCGAGGCGCACTAAGTGAAGAGGGTTATACGATTGCGGTATTAGGTAGCGGTATTGATCGTATTTACCCTAAACAACATCAACAGTTAGCAAAAGAGATTATTGCCCACGGCGCCATCGTTTCTGAGTTCGCGCTTGGCAGTGCTCCTCTGGCAAAGAATTTTCCACAACGTAATCGTATTATTAGTGGACTAAGTCTCGGCACTCTAGTAATTGAAGCAGCATTGAAAAGTGGTTCGTTACTTTCTGCCCGCTATGCATTAGAACAAGGTCGAGAAATATTTGCCCTGCCAGGCTCGATTCATA
>JANQHY010000132.1 GCA_028282395.1 Gammaproteobacteria bacterium | reverse complement strand
GCCTATTAATGCTAAGGCTGGCACAATCTTTATCAGTTTTTTCATCATTTCATTCCTCATATTTTAATTTAACCACTAAGAGATTATCCGGAGAAGTGTACTTCTCTGATAACCCGGTAGAATTTTAGCAATTGTCAGGGTTCATTGCCTTCATAAGTTCGTAAAAGTACTCAGCACGACTCGTCTTGAATAAACCATACCATGCCTCCAGTACAGGATCTGTGTAAATATCAAGAAGTTTAAATATATGGTAGGCAAAATCTATCGGCGCTGTTGCAGAGGCTGTAACGAGTCCACCATCCGTAACGGTCAGTTCATCTTCATATAGTTCAGCGCCATGGTACTGCGTAATGGCGTTAAGATATTCAATACTGTTACTAGTGTGTCGCCGGCTATCAAGTAATCCACCACGGGCAAGACCAGCTGTCGCACCACAAATTGCAGCAACAGGAACGCCAGCATCGAGAAATTGGCGCGCGACTTCAACGATTTCACTATTTTTGCCTTCGTCCCAAGCAGTGCCGCCTGGTATGATAAGCATTGCACTACTGCTTGGAGAGAGCTCATCAAGTGTCATATCGGGTTGAATGCGGAGCCCACCAATAGTGACAACGGGTGTTGCTGTTAATCCAACACTGCGAACGCGATAGGAGCCAGGATGCTTTTGGAACTGTGGATTGTTTATACCCGCTATCGCATAGCTCGCTTCCCAGTCTGATAAACTGTCAAATACAAAAATATTGACCTCTTTTTGATTCATGCGCTTTCTCCCGATTTTAAGTGAAACTGTGATGGCAGGCTAATTTTTCAAGAGCCGTGCTGATGTTTTTGAGGATAATATGGCAATTACCTAAATAAGTAAATAGCTTTTGTTGTGTTGGCCGTTTTGATCGCATAGGATTAAGTATATTTTTAGATAAAATCATTATATTTCAATTTTTTGCAGGCAATCTGATAAATTTTTTGCTATGATTCCATTGCGTAATAATGAAATTTAAATAAGCGAGCTGGGAGATATTTGTGGCAGCATCTGATCATCGAAAGTGGTTGATACTAATAGGTACTGGAATTGTTGATATTGGACTGGGAATTGATTACACCATTGTCAATACCGTTTTATCGCCTATTCGCAATGAATTTCATGCCTCTGTTGTGCAATTGCAATGGTTAATGAGCGGATTTGGTCTGTTATTTATTGGGTTTCTTGTTGCAATGGGGCGTCTTGCAGACTTAAAAGGGCGACGTCTATTTTTTTACATGGGTATTATAGGGTTTGCTTTTGCATCATTGGGTGCTGGCTTAGCGCAGTCAATACAATTTTTGATTGTTATGCGTATACTTCAAGGGCTGTTTTCTGCTGCTATTTTTCCTAGTGGTATGGCAATTATTGCTAATGCGTTTCCAGAGAATGAACGTTCTCGAGCAATTGGTCTATACGCCAGTTTCATTGGTATTGGGTTTGCTATCGGTCCTTTACTAGGCAGTATAATTGTTGGCGTGCTCAGTTGGCGCTGGGTATTTTTGTTGAACTTGCCAATTATACTGATAAGCCTCATCATCTGTCTGCCTATTCTGAAAGAGTCAAAGCAATTAAATGCCCCAGCAATTGACTGGTGGGGGGCATTGACCCTTATTATAGCGATTAGTGCCTTGGTGTTTTCTGTTAGTGAAGGCGTTTTTTATGGTTGGCTGTCTGGATTAATTATAACGAGTTTTGTTGTTTCATTCACATCGTTAATTATTTTTCTGTTTATAGAGCGGCGTGCCGCTTTCCCACTAATTTCATTAGCGTTATTCATGAATAGTGGATTTGCTCTTGGCTTAATTATGTACATAATAACCATTGCATTACCATGGTCAGTGATCTTTATGATGCCACTTTACCTTCATCAGTCAGTTGGCCTTGATACTCACTGGGTAGGGCTTGTATTCTTTTCAATGACGTTAATGACAACGATTGCACCAGCAGTTTCAGGCCACTATTTTGGCAAAAGAGGTCCGCGTCTCATCTGTTATATAGTCGTTTTTTTATCAATAGTCAGTTTGTTTATGTTTACCCAATTTAAGACGACTGGACCAATAGGGTTAATTGTAATTTCATTTATTCTATTTGGATCAGCTTGGGGCGCAGGGAATGGTCTTGCTATTCCCTTAGGGCTGTCAAAACTTGCTAATGCTGAAGATAGTGGATTGATTACGGGTTCACTGAATACCATTATGAATATCATTGGGATTGTTATGTTGGCCATTACGGCAGCAATATTGCAACCCTACTCTGGGAAAGGACCGTTGTTATTTTTATCAGGGCTCCATGCGGCATGTAAATTGCTATTATGGTTATCTATTGCACTATCTATCATCGCAATAATTATATTGCATGGTTTCTACCTAACTAAAAAAGCTAAATTATAGAAGAGATACTTTTACTTTGCTTTTATGGAGAATATGACTGTAAGCAACGGCCTTATGCTAGATTACTGCCTGAGAATTTACCTTGTTATAAGCTTCGTAATTAGGTGCATCAGCAACCAAATCGACTTTACTATTGTTCTTAAAGTTATTGATTGCAGAATTTCTATTGTCGGATAAATAGTATACACACTCACTGCGTAAGTCGTTTTTCAGTTTCTCTTGCTGATCAGAATCTAATCCGCTCTCGTGATTTAATTTTTCGCCATGGGTTGTGGTAAGCTCCTCCATTAATAACATATTGTCAATCCAATCCTCTTCATTATCACTTAGAGCAAATTTTTCAAGTCCGTCATCATTAGCACTCTCATTTGCTTCTTTAATTAAGTTATTTTGCATCTCCAACATCTGCTCTTTTTGTACACAAGCCTCTACCACTCTTACCAATTTGCAAAGTTCTCTGAAAAGACCAACTAGCATAACACCTAAAATAGATGCTGAAGCAACTGCAGCAATAAAAGGTGCTCCAAAAAGAACGAAAGCGGCAACACCAACTGCCAAAATGCCCCATGCCCCGAACATAACAGCAACACGCAGACTCGTGGCTTTATCAACTCCCTTCTTGTTCAAATACTTATAGGTGGCAATACCAAACCCTATTGCACCGAGACCAAAAAGAATTCCACCTGCTAAGAGTGATGCGCCCATTAATAAACCAATGCCTAATCCTGCGGCCACCAAAGAGAATGCGCCAAGGGCTATTGCCCAGCCAGTTTTTTTTCCTTTGATCTTTGAGAGTCGCCACACACTATATCCTACAGCACCAAGGAAAAGAGCAGGGACAGCGATTGCGCAACCGGATGCCAAAGCAAGCGCTACAACATTAAAACTTAGTACGATCCGCGCAAACAGCATGCCTAAATTTGATAAGAAGTTCCGTAACATTGCCCACCCCAAACGCTTTTTGATGATAGGATCCGATTCGTTTAGGTAAGCCTTAAGGTTACAGAGCAAGTCTCTGAATAAATCAATCGCATAGCCAATATCAAAAACGAAACCAAATTGTGATAGTGATTGGCCGAGTATTTTAAACATTGGATCAGTATAAGCTATATGATGTTTTGCTGCATGGATAATCTGGATGATATCGGAAGTGATGTTGGCAGTATTCATTCCGCACCACATTATATCATTTGCAAACATGAATCCAATCGTATAGTGAAATGGAATCTTCTTGTTTGGATCATTTCTGTGGCGCCACCAGTAAATAAAATAGTGGATTTCAAGCAGTGCGCCTTTAGCATAATAAAGATCACGCACAAACATAAGTGGATCCCCGGTCACACTGTTAAAGAGAACACCATAATCATACTGTTCAAAAGCTGACATATTTTTACCATTACGGAATGTATCAATAAGGGTCATTCTTCCTTCATAGGTGATTTGCAAAAGAGGATTAACGACATCTGAAGTAATAGAGCGCAAATGAAGTAGCCATTTTAAGGCCATCTGTTTATGTAGAAGATGTTCAGGATTGTTCAGAGCTTCTCGAAGCCATAAAGTAAAGTGGACAGCATAGAGAGCATCAAGAGAAAGATTATCTAAAGCACTGTTGTTGTCCGCTGAAAACTCTTCTGCATTTTGGGCACTGACCTCTATGTCATTATGCAATGCATTCTGTGACTCATTTATTATATCTTTTCGTTTTTGATGCATTTCCTTGCGATACATCTCCAATGCGACTAAACGAAAAACTTTTTGCTTTGCTTTTGCTTGATCATTTTTTACTCGCTGCCAAAAAGAGGGTCTATTTTCTCGGTTATTATCAGGTGGAGAATTAGTTTCGGGTTCACTATTACTATTGCTAGTACTATGACTTCTACTTTTTTTATTAGGCAAAAGTGGTGCGCTAATCTCACTATCATTATCGTCTTTCTTTTGCTGATTATGGCTATGGTTGCTAGCTACCGTATCATTAGATTGTTTTTTATAGCCTGCAACAGAGATATTGTTACATAGTTGAATAGCGGTGTTGCGAATGTTTTCTGAGCTATTTTCAGCGGCATTTAAATTATTTGGTGATATGGCCTCCTTGAGCTTATCTCGAATGTGGACTGGACTATTGGATAGGAGGTTAGTCTGATTGATATCATCAATCAAGCCGCGGGTGTTAGCGAGATGAATATCCCGATCCCACCATAAAACCGACTTTTTGACAAACGACCACACTACACACTCCTCCTACATAATAAAAAACGTTGAATCAAGGTATTCACATGCATGAATACTGATAAAGTTGTTGGGAACTGGTGGAGCAAAGGTATCTAATGCCAAGACGTGAATAACTCAGCAAGCAGAGAGGGCTTCCTCACCAATTCTGTTATAAAAGATTTCTCACAAGATATTGATAAATAATGAAATTATTTTTCTGGCAAGAAAGTAATGCACAGTCGCAAAACGCTCTCTTTTTAATGAATATGTATTACATTTCGAATATAAATTATACTACAAAAGGGGTAAAATGTCAATGAATAGGCATATGTTATAACAGTTTGTGCTTTAAACGGGTATTGGTTGGTTATTGATGAGTGGCTGTTCCACTGTTGCTTTAATGAGATTTGCTGATAGTTGCATCTGGTCAAATTTACTGTGGAAGAAGTGGAATTGGCCAGTAAAAAGACTTTTTATGCCACCAATAACAGCATAGCCAATACCTAGGGTACAAATTGCCAGTATCATATTGCTTTTCCAGGCATCCCACTCCATTTGTTCTTTTAGTGCTTTATAACTGTTGTCATCATTTAGTATGGTGTCGCATTGGTTTTTAAATTTGCAGTAGTTTTTGTCGTTTTGATACGTTATTGCAGCTTCCATTAGGCGATTGTGTAGTTGTTTTGCTTGCTTAGCTGCTGAAACGGTCTCCTTCTTTGCAAGCAATCTTCTATACTCATCATTGAGCTGTGTTAAACAGGTATTAAAATCTTGCCAGGCTTGCTTTTGCTGATTTTCCAGATAGGTACTGAAGTGTTTGGCTACATGGTAATAATGATCATTCTCGCCATAGGCTTTGTCCCCCTTTGGGGTCACATTAATCATCTGTTTAATTGTTTCAACATAATTTTCATTAATCTCGCCAGTGCCTTGAATGATTTCTCCTGGTGTAAGTATGCCTATTTTATAATGATTCAAACGTAATTTCACATTTTTGGGAATCTGCTCAGGATGGTTGCGAAAAAACTTTCCTAATTCGCCGAGAATATCTGGATCCCTACCTTCTCCTCTACAATCCTCATAAAAATCTCAGGTAATGGTTTTATTGGGATAAGTTATTGCCAGGACTTGCATGTATAAATATAGTGTTGTGATTTTCTCTTTATCATAGTATTTATATTTACCATGTTTGCCAGTGTAGTTTTTATTTAAGGCGTTATCAAAACAGGTGCCAGGCTTTAGATTATTGTAGATATCACTTAGCATGAGTTTATTTAGTTTTACCTCTTTACCGCCATTGCTAAGATAGTTTTTGATTTTTACTAATGCAGCAAACCAGGATTCTGTTCCCCAGTGGAGGCAGTTATCGTTATTATATTCGTTATCTTGGCGGCTAGAACCATTGAATAGTACGGATTCATCATATTGCTCATTATCAACTTTGAGTTGGTCTAGAAACTTCTGATTACTTTTAATGACGTCATTATGGCGTGGGATGCCACATCGTTTAGCAATTTTTCTTAGTCGCTCTTCCCATATTAACTTGAGCTCTTTTTTGGGTTTTTCTTTTACTCGCTTATCTTCTAAAAGTGCGTTTAAATAAGCAATATCGTCTTTACCAGTTACTTCAAAAGTTTGAACTCTGTTATCTTTCCATGCGTGTAATAGCCATTTATTGCCAAGTTTTTGATGGAGAACGCGTTTATCATCTCTAACGCGGTGGGCAAGTAGCTTTGGGTGCTCGATTATAAAATGAAATTTTATATAATCGTGGTTGAATAGACAGGCATCCCCATCCATTATCATGGCATGTACGGTTCCATTTGATAACGCCATAATCCCTTATCCACCCTATACTGTAAAACAGTCAACTACAACAATACCTACTTTGTTTAGTCTATATTTTATACTACATATATGTCAAGATTCTAATCTTGTTTCGTCACTACTCGCGCCCTCGCCGTCTTTGTCCCGTGGTCCCGCTGCCGCCGTCCCGCGGGACGGCGGGGTGTTGGTGTCGCGGCACGACAGTGGTTTGGAAGCCTCGCGATGAGGGTGGTTGTAAGGTTCGCAACAACGGGAGTGGGCAGTTA
>JANQHY010000124.1 GCA_028282395.1 Gammaproteobacteria bacterium | reverse complement strand
TTGGAGAATTGTTGAAAAACCTCTTCAACAATTCCTGGTATGGCTTGTAATGCTTCAGCCGACAGCTGATTATAATTTTCATCATACAGCGCATGCGCTTCGCACTGCACTAACAATCCATTAAAAGGCCGCAGCGCCAAATCAAACTCTGCTGTCTGTGCCAGTATATTTCTGGCTAAATCGTGCGCCCAACTTCCACCGAGATCAACTGGCACAGTAAACTGACGATCAGTATGTAACCTTCCGCCAATGCGGTCGCGTGCTTCCAATAGCAAAACATTTTTTCCTGTCTGATTAAGTTTTCTCGCTGCGGCCAAACCACTTATCCCGGCACCAACCACAATAACATCATACATAACTGCTGCTCCTCTTTGATCAAGCCTACCATGCCATGAGTCAGAAACGATTACAACTCTGACTGCTGGGGATAGCTTTCACGTATAAAAAACAGCGCAATGATTAAACTTATGAAATAGGCTAACGGGATCAATACCAATGCATAATGATAGTCGGCTAAATGGTAGTGCGGCACACCGCCAATAATATGACCACTACTGTGATAAGTTAACAACCAACCAATTAATGGCTGAAATAAAATACCACTCGCCACCACTGCAGCATTATTAAAACCAATGGCTGTCCCAACCAAACTAGCTTGGCTATAATCTTTAATGACTGCAAAACTCAATGCCTGGCCAGCAGAAGCCATACCAAACAAAATCAATAATGGATAGAGAAAAATAAATGGCAAATGAAAATAAATTACCACGACACTGGCGATCACTCCCAATAACGATACCACAATTAACGGCAACTTACGCCTCTTAATACGATCGGACCAGGCACCAACCATTAAACTACCAATCGCAATCCCCAACCAGATCATCGAATTGGCGCTGGTTGCTGCAGTTATGTTTACATGGTAGGCACTTTGAATAAAAGCTACACCCCATAATGAAGCAAATGCAGTAATTGGCGCCCAAATAGCAAATGCGTAAGTTGCAACTATCCAAGTAACACGACGCTTTAATACAGTCACCAATCCATCCTTAATTGCTGCCAAGGAGATACCTGCTAGGTTAGTTTTAGGATGACGATCTTCAACAAAAAACAGTACCAACAACATTAAGATTGCCCCTGCCCCTGCCAATATCATCAATGCATGACGCCAACCGAAATGGTTTACCAGCAGTGCTAATGGCATCTGTCCAGCCATCGCGCCCGTGGCAGCTAACACCATCGTCACGCCGGCCATCACAGCAAAATAGCGCGATGGAAACCAGACTGAAGCAACATACAGTACAGAGATAAAAGCGAATGCTGAACCAAACCCCATCAATAATCTCCCAATCGCTGCCAGTAACGGTGTGGAAGTAAGACTAAAAAAAAGTGTGCCAATCACACATGCTAGCAGACTCAAGGCAATCAATTTTTTAGTACTCATATGATCAAACAGTAGTCCAGCAGGAATCTGCATGATGGTATAGGAGTAATAATAAAACGATACGACAAGCCCCACCCCGGCCGCAGTTAACTTTAAGGTACTCATCAACTGCGGCGTAATCACGCTCACCGATACCTGTAGCCCCATTTCAAAAAATAGAAATAGCGCTGCCAATAGAAAAATCAGCCACGGTTTAGCCCGCCCCAATACAGATTGTTGCTGTAATTGCTTTTCTTTTATTTCATTATTTTTTAACATCTTAATGCCCCTGTTAAAATCAAGATGATGATACGTTATTTAAAAATTGTAGATGACTATTGTCAGAATATAAGAATATGCTGCAGCTAGCAGCAACAACAGAAGGGGCAGCAGCTGAATGCTGGTTGAAAAAAATTGGTGATACTTCTATTCATCATGGCGGTATTATACGCCATAAAAATCATTAATGCAATAGCTGAGCACAATGCTGTGCAGAGATCGGTCATATCAGAATATTAAACTATATAAAGCTTGTCAGATGTTTTAAATTCTCTTAAAGTGTTTAATAGGATGCACCAATAGGTAAAACTCAGCGCTGGTAAATTATGCATATTGACAAAATGTCTGGCAAAGAGTGGCAAGCGACCCTGTCGTTGGCCGCCATCTACTCCGCTCGAATGCTGGGGTTATTTATGATTTTGCCTGTATTCTCCATCTATGCAGCAACGCTTCGCGGCACCACCCCCTTTCTTATCGGCTTAGCGCTGGGCATTTACGGTTTAGCGCAGGCCTGTCTACAAATCCCCTTTGGTCTCGCCTCCGATTTTCTCGGTCGCAAACGTATCATCCTAATTGGCCTCTGCCTATTTGCGATTGGCAGCGTTGTTGCGGCACTCTCGCATACAATTACCGGGGTAATTTTAGGCCGTGCTATTCAAGGCACTGGCGCTATTGGCAGCACACTCACCGCCCTCCTGGCGGATCTTACCCGTGAACAACACCGCGCCAAATCAATGTCAGCAATCAGCGTGACAATTGCCCTATCATTCTCCCTTGCCATTATGTTAGGCCCACTCCTTGATGTTTTCATTAGTGTCAACGGCATTTTTTGGGTTAGTGCTGGCCTGGCAATTGCCAGTATTTTGGTATTATGGTTATTTGTACCCGTTGCGCAACGAACACTCTTTCATAGCGA
>JANQHY010000202.1 GCA_028282395.1 Gammaproteobacteria bacterium | reverse complement strand
GTGCGATTATGGGGATGGGCGAGTCGCGTCAGGATCGCGTTGATTTCTTTATGCAGCTGTTGGCACTGCCAGAAACACCGATGAGTGTGCCAATCAACCGTTTAATGCCCATGAAAGGCACGCCATTAGAGAATACACCGCAGATTGATAATTTTGAATTTATCCGCACCGTTGCGGTGGCACGTATCCTATTTCCAACCTCTAAAGTACGCTTATCAGCGGGACGTGATGGTATGTCGGAAGAGATGCAAGCACTCTGTTTTATGGCGGGGGCGAATTCAATGTTTTATGGCGAGAAGCTTTTAACAGCCGGTAACCCGGCAAACAGCGCTGATCGCAAGTTGCTGCGTAAGCTCGGTATGACAGCAGTTGGTGAAGAATCTGATTCAGCGGTGACATGTTAAGTGAGGCGCTGCAGCAGAACGTTGTCGACTATCGGCATAAGAACTTATTGCGCCAACGCCATGTCATTGCACAACGTGATGAGAATCGCATAGTCATTGCCGAACAAGCGTATATTAATTTCTCCAGCAATGATTATCTTGGATTATCAACCAGTGAAGCAGTTAAACAGGCATTGATTGATGGTGTGCAATATTACGGTGTCGGCAGTGGCGCATCGGCACAGGTGTCTGGCTACTTCTCACCCCAATGCGAATTAGAACAGCGCTTTGCTGAGTTTAGCGGCCGTGATCGCGCACTCTATTTTAGCTCCGGTTATCTGGCTAATTTGGGTGTGATGGCAACGTTAGCGCAGCGTAATAGTCATGTCATGGCGGACCGTATTTGTCACGCATCGATTTTAGATGGTATTCAGCTATCGCGAGCAAAACTTCAGCGTTATCACCATCACGATATTACCGATTTAAATAGACGTTTAGCCACAGTGAATGGCAATGCATTGATAGTGGCAGAGAGTGTCTCCAGTATGGAGGGAGATATCGCACCGCTAGATGCTATTGCACAATCGGCACAGCAGTATCGTGCCAGTCTGGTCATTGATGATGCACATGGTATTGGTGTATTGGGCGACAACGGTGGCGGTGGTTGTGAACATTATCACCTGTCACAGCAGCAGGTCACTGCCGTGGTGACGCCATTAGGAAAAGCATTAGGTAACATGGGAGCATTAGTATCGGGACGCGATGAGGTGATTGAAGCATTATTGCAGTTTGCGCGGAGTCATCGCTATACCACAGCACTACCGCCTGCATTAGCATTGGCCAGTTTGACAGCATTGCAATTGCTACAGCAAGAGTCATGGCGGCGGCAAAAATTACAACAAAATATTGCCTATTTTATTGAATGTGCCAAAGCGAGTGGTTTGCCATTGATGGGTGAAGTAAGCACACCTATTCAGTCGATCTATGTCGGCGATACGCAACGTGCGCTAGCGTTGCAACACGCATTGCGCCAAGTTGGCTTCTATCTGTTTGCAGTACGGCCACCAACGGTGGCAGCGGGGAGTGCGCGGATTCGTATTTCACTTAATTGTCACCATCAGCAGCAGGAGATTGTTACATTGGTTGACTGTTTAGGAGAGCACTATGTCAAACTTAACTCGTCAGATTGAACCGATTGTCTTTCTTCCTGGTTGGGGATTTAATAGTCGCGTCTGGTCGAATGTTGCCGGCGGGTTTTCTGGCGCCCGCTTACTTGATCTACCCTGTTTACCGCGTGTTAATTTAACGGAAACAGTAAACTATCTTAGTGAGCATATCCCCGACCAGTCAGTTGTTGTCTCTTGGTCATTAGGCGGATTAATTGCCACAGAATTATGTCATCGTTTTCCAGAGAAATGCAGCAAATTAATATTAGTGTCAACAACACCTAAATTCTCTGCTGCACCCAATTGGTTAGGAATTGGTAATCCAATCGCGCGTGAACTAACTAGACGTCTGAACGGTAATGCAGAGAAGATGATGGATTACTTTTTTCGCTTGGTACAGTTTCCTGATCGTGATATTGAAGTAAGAAATTATCTCAGTGATTATCAACTTAATAGTAAACTTTATAATAAATGGTTACGAAGTTATTTGGCATTGCTATTTGCCAGTGATGTACGCGATCGCTATAGAGAAATCGAGCAGCCGATATTACATATTCTCGGTCAAAAGGATGCGGTGGTAAAGACCGATATTGCTGAACTAAAAAAATTAAATAGCAATGCAGTAATTGAAATTATCGAAGGCGCTGGCCATGTGCCGTTTGTTACTCATCATGAAATATTCATGGCAATGATTAAGAGGTTTCTCAATAATGATGAGCTATGAAGTGCCAGCCAAGGTTCAGGCAGCGTTTAACCGTGCAGCAGAGAGTTATGATCACTACAACTCATTGCAAGCGACAGTTGCCCGTACGCTGATTGAGCAACTGAGAAACTATTGTGACCATGCTAAGTTTGCTGTCGATTTTGGTTGCGGTAGTGGTGAAAGCACGCAAATGTTATTGGATGGCGTTCGTTGTCAGCAGGTGGTGGCTGTCGATATTGCGGATCGACTACTTGAACAGGCGCGGCGTAAACTCACTTGTCGCGGAGTCAATGTCTGTTTTGGTAACTTTAATCATGCGCTTTTTCCCAGTGAGACCATCGATTTGATCATTGCGAATATGTCACTGCAGTGGAGTGTTGATTTGCGCTGGACCCTAAAGCGGCTCTACTCACAGATGGTGCCTGGCGGACATTTTGCTTTTACGCTGCCGGTGGCAGGAACCTTCGACGAAATTGATCCGCGATATCGTAATCGTTTTGCCAACTATGAAGAGATTCGCGCATTGCTACAGAGTGAGTCATTCACTCTGTTAACAGCGAAATTGGAAAATTACGCAACTAAATTTGATTCCCCATTGCAGGCATTTCGATCGATTAAGCGGGTAGGGGCAAACTGTTTACTGCATCACCGTTATCGGCGTGGTCTGTTAAGTCAGCGTAAATTACGCCAGATGTTTCAACAGGCGGGTGAGAACAGTGACTATGGTTTAACCTATGCAATCGCATTTTTTATTGTGCAGAGATAATGACAAAACGATTTTTTATTAGCGGAACAGATACTGAGGTTGGTAAAACGACTATTACAGTGGGATTGCTGAAAGCATTGAAGCGTAGGAACTATCAGACTTTAGCTTTTAAGCCAATTGCTTCCGGATGTCATCGGCGTCAAGGCCAGTTATATAATGATGATGCCTTGCAGTTGGCAGAGGCGGCAACAGTCAAGTTGCCTTATGAAGAGATTAATCCGTTTGCGTATGAACCAGCGATTGCGCCACATATTGCTGCTGAGAAAGTGAATAGTCAATTGGCCGTAGCCGAAGTGACAGCTAAACTGCTGTCAGGGTTTACCCATTCAGCCGATTACCATTTAGTTGAAGGGGTCGGCGGTTGGCATGTGCCACTTAATGCGCATGAAACGGTGGCAGATATTGTTAAGACACTTCAGTTGCCAGTTGTTTTAGTTGTCGGAATTAAATTAGGTTGCCTAAACCATAGTTTGCTTACTGTTGAAGCAATTGAACGTGCCGGGTTAACACTTTGTGGCTGGGTGGCTAACTGTCTCTATCCTGACAGCGCTGAAATTGCTGCGAATATCATGACGCTTGAACAGTGGATTAAAGCGCCATGTATTGGTGTTGTGCCATTTCAGGCGGCAGTAGAGGATTATTTGTCTCTAGAGGCACTCACTGGAGAATCGTTGGTGTCTGCGAGTTTGAGCTCCTGTTAGGTTCATTGTCAACTATATCATCATCATTCTTACTCGTTGTCAGGTCACTACCCTCGCTTTTATTAATTTCGGTTTCGACTTTATTCTGTTCATTAAAGAAATTCTGTTTGGCTATATTGCTCGATTGCTTGTCATCATTAGATTTATAGTATCGGTTAATGGCGAATTTTAGTAGCAATACTGTGGCAACAATTGTTACCACAGCGGCAATATGTGGTATTAATCCGGTTAACGTTAATAAAGTTAAAACAAACGCAAGTGTTTTTGCAGTGTCTTTTATTCGGTCAAGCACGTAGAGGAATTTTTCAATTCGATTAACACTCTTGAATTTATTTAGGGCATCTTCGCGTGTGCAGTCAGGATTATCTCTCATATACTTTGCCACAGCAATTTCACGGTTAGTTAGATAGCATTGTAATAGTGCTCCTAGTGCAGCTATGGGAAGATAGAGTGCCAACCAGATAGGATGGCTTAGATTAATCAAGGTTTGGCCATGATGCAGAAAGCTATAGAATAAATTTGTGATGAAAATAAGGTAAGTTTCACGGTAAAAGGTGGTAATGAAACCCGATAGTGTTGCTGCAAGATAGTGTTGCGATTTCTTTTGCAATACTTTATCGAGGGCTTCTGAGAATTCCTTCCTATTGGAAAATTCTCGGTTCTTGAGCTCAGCTATCTGGTTTTGATAGGGTCTAATTAAAATGTTATGTATAATCATAACGGCTACACCAAAACCAAACATGCAGAAAAAGTAGTCACTATGAAAGCCATCTATAGAAGTGCCAAAGCATGAAATAAAAGCTAATGCTGCATGACAGCTATTTTTAAATTGACTCCAGTAGTGACGGCATATTTTAAAAAACCATTTTCTATGTTTTTTTGGCAGTAGCAGAGCGGAGCATAGTAACCAAATAGCCCCTTCTATACAGTAGAGCCACCACTCGTCAGAGAGCAGTGATGATAGATCAAGACCAATGCCATTTTCCATGAAGAAGCTGATAATGCTTGAATTTTGGTAGAGTAGGCGGACCAGATCGTCAAACAGACCTATTTTTCCGATTGACCAACAAGGCTCTTTAAAAAGGTCAATGAAGTTTACCTGCTTATTGTCGCGGTTAGCCTCTCCCACTAGGCGGTCATTAATAACAGAGGTGGTAGTTTTCTTTTTAAAAGTGCTATTGGTTTGGTGGACGGGGTTGGCAGGCTTGACGGTTTTTGGGGGTAGAACAGAGTTTGGTTTATCTTTAGGAGAGAGAGTGGACGGATTATTACTGTTTATTTTTGGCGGGTCTGCGGATGGCGGCGAGTTGGCGAAAAAAGTTTCAGGCCGCGATGTTTTCCGAGGTGGAGGACTCTCGTTGTTTGAGAACGGATCTGGTGTTGGTGATCGTGATCGTTCTGTCAGCACAATATTGCTTTTATTGTTTAACTTACAAGAATTGTATAGATAGTATTTCTTATGTCAACAAAAAAATATAAAATCTCTTAAATTGGTGTTCTATATATGAACATTTCTATATTTTAAGCCTACATACCTGCTTACCCCTGTCATCGCGAAGTGCGTAGCACCGAAGCAATCCAGCACCGGTGTTGATAGTGATTTGAGACTTACAATTGCTTCGCTGCGCTCGCAACGACGATGGAGATACTTGGCATGAAAGGGAGCGAGTATTTACTTACAAGGGCGCTATCCAATGAGTATCTGTTATACTGGCACTAGTGTAACAATTTTTAGTAGAACGATGGCAAAAATATTAATGCGGCGAGTGATTGGTTTGGCAGGGGTGCCTAAGAGTGAATCACCACCAGTACGGCGTTTAGCCGTTTTTTTTGAGTGGTACATGCTCTGCATCGCTTTTTGGTTGCCGGTGCAATGGTACCTTGAGCACAAACGTCTAATTTCTGGGAGTTTGGCGCAGGGATTAAATTGGTATGTATGGAGCTCGTTTATTGCCGAAGCCATTATTCTCGGTAGTTGTGTTAAACGCCAAGGGCTTTACTTTAGTACTAATTGGCTTAATTTAGTGATTATTGGTCTCGCCTGTCCATCGCTGTATGTGCATTTTCATAATTTAGGCATGTTACGTGTGATTCGTCTATTGATTTTACTACGTGTCATTGTGCCGTGGATACGCAGTGCGCGTGATGTTTTGACACTCAACCGTATTGGTATGTCGTTAATGATTTTTTTTATTGTCACCTCATTAAGTGGCGTTATCGTTTCAACGTTTGATTCAGGTATTGCTGACCCGCTAACGGGCATCTGGTGGGCATGGGAGACGGTAACAACGGTGGGGTATGGCGATGTTGTGCCAGTTTCACCAGAGGGTAGAGTCATTGCGGTTATGGTAATGTTATTAGGAATCATACTATTCTCGATTGTGACAGCGAGTATCTCTGCCTATTTTGTTGGTAAGGATAAAGCGACAGTATTATATAATTTAATTAATCGTAACCATCAAAGTTTGACTGATATTGAGCGTTATATAAGTCGCTCATCATTGCCATTCGCATCATATGATGAAAAAGATGTAGAAAATTTTGTTAACCAGCTGACGACTGCAGAGAAAGTGAATTTACTAAAAGTATTAAAAGAGTCGGTACCAGAAGAGGAAGAGGATTAAAACATACTTTAGTGCTTTATATTGAGCGTAAGATTCTATTCTCTACTATACTGACTAGTGGTGAAATTGACACCAAAAAGATGGCATGTTACTGTTTTAACAGCGGTAAAACTTATTTATGTCTTACAAGGGATGGGCATTATGGCGCTAAGGAAGATCAGTACAATCATTGTTATAGCAGCTGCTATAAGTTTAACTGGCTGTCGTGGCGATAACTCAGAGAAGCCCAAGCCGCCACCTTTAGTTAAAACAGTTGTCATTGGTGATTATCGCCATGTCGCCATGAGAACATTTCCTGGAATTGTTAGTGCGGATAAGCAGGTCGATCTCTCATTTGAAGTATCGGGACGATTATCAGAGCTGCCTGTTGATGAGGGTAGTGAACTGAAAAAAGGGGAGCTGATAGCAGCACTGGATCCTGAAAGTTACCAGGCAACCTATGATCGCACCAAAGCACGTTATGAATTAGCTGCTGCGCAGTTGAAACGGGCCGAGCCATTAGTAGAGAAGGGCTATCTATCACAGTCTGGCTATGATCAACGTGTCTCTGATTATGATGTTGGTAAAGCTAATTTCCGCCACGCTAAAATTGACCTTGAGCATACTCAGCTGCGTGCACCCTTTGATGGGATCATAACGAAAAAAATGGTTGATAATCATCAGTACATTCAAGCTGACCAGATGGTTGTGGCATTTAAATCTGTTGATGAGATTAATATTGAAGCCAACATTCCAGAGCGTGTGATTGCCTACGTTGAAGGGCCCTATAATCGTACGGTGAAAGTTATATTTGAAGTAGCACCAAACAGGGAGTTTGATGCCGTTTTAAAAGAATTTTCTGCCGATGCTGATCCACAAACCAAAACTTACAAGGTAACGGTTTCTATGCCACGACCAACGTATCCAAAGATTTTTCCGGGAATGACAGCACGTATTAAAGTGCCGTTGGCAGGAGAGAGAAAACCGTATCTGCTATTGCCAGTGGGCGCAGTATTTGAACAGAGCGAGCAAAAAATGGTTTGGTTGGTTAATGCTGATGATCAAACGTTAAAAGCTGCTCCTGTGCAGGTTGGGCAGTTGCAGGGAGATAAGATTGAGGTAACAAGTGGTCTTAAAGCTAATGATAGAGTGGTGGTGGCAGGCGTGCATTTTCTTCAGGAAGGAGAGAAGGTTAATATCATGCAATCTGATGACACAACTAGTACGCAGAAAAAGTCAACCGAAGCAAATTAGAATAGATAGGATGCAGAATGAATATTGCCGAACTGTCAATCAAAAAGCAGTTAATCGTCTGGATGGTGGTGGTATTAACAGTTTTCGGTGGTATTAATGCTTACTTCCATTTAGCTCGTTTTGAAGATCCTGAGTATACTATCAAAGAAGCCATTGTTAGCACACCTTATCCCGGTGCTTCACCAAAAGAAGTCGAGGAGGAGGTCACTGATAAGGTAGAGTCTGCCATTCAGCAGCTAGGGCAAGTCAAACTATTATGGTCGACCTCAAAAGAGGGGATGTCGGAAATAAATGTTGAGATTAAGGATAAATATACCAGAAAAGATCTACCACAGATTTGGGATGAGCTGCGCCGTAAAGTAAATGACATCCAAACCCAACTGCCACCGGGTGCAGGACCATCGATCGTGAATGATGATTACAGTGATGTTTATGGTATCTTTTATGCTTTAACCGGCGATGGTTACAGTTATCGAGAACTTGAGGACTACTCGGATATGCTCGAGAAACAGTTGTTGCGTATTCCCGGTATTGCTAAAGTCGCCGTTGCGGCAAAACAGCAGGAAGCAATTTTCCTTGATATCTCCTTAACGAAGTTGGCACAGTTGGGTTTGTCGCCAGATACGATTTATCGTACCTTGAGAAACCAGAATGTGGTTGTTTATTCAGGTGACGTTAAAGTTGGTGATGAATACATCGCTATTCAGCCGACAGGCTCGCTCAATTCCGTTGAGAGTATTGGTAATTTGTTAATTAAGAGTCCGATTTCACAACGACTCATCTATTTAAGTGATATTGCGCATGTCAGCCGTGGTTATGTCGAAGTGCCGCATACGCTAATGTATTTTAATGGTAAACCGGCATTAGGGATTGGTATCTCATTGCAGTCGGGAGGGAATATGGTGAAAGTGGGTGAAGCGGTCAACAACAAGATCACTGAGTTGCAGAGTGTCACCCCGGCTGGAATGAAGCTGAATGTTGTTTATGATCAACCGGCAGTGGTGAAAAAGTCGGTCAATGGTTTTCTCATTAATCTTATTGAAGCGATTGCGATTGTTATTGTGGTATTGCTATTTGCAATGGGGCTGCGTAGTGGCTTAATTATTGGCGCTATTCTGTTATTGACAGTATTGGCAACCTTGGCGCTAATGCATATATTCAATATTGCTTTGCAACGTATCTCCCTTGGTGCATTAGTGATTGCGTTAGGAATGTTGGTCGATAATGCTATTGTTGTGGTAGAGGGTGTGCTGATTAAAATGGAGCAAGGAGGTGATGCTGCAACAGCTTCGCATGATATTGTTGCCAAAACAATGTGGCCGTTATTAGGTGCCACCATAATTGGTATTCTAGCATTTGCTGGAATTGGTCTATCGCAAGACTCTACAGGTGAGTATATTCGTTCACTATTCCAAGTGGTGCTTATTTCCTTGCTACTTAGTTGGGTATTTGCTGTTACGATTGCACCAGTTTTTTGTGTGAACTTTCTCAAGGTCAATAAGCAAGCAGGTGATGGTAGTGAACCCTACCAGAGTCGTATTTATCGTCTGCATCGCGGTTTACTTAATTTTTGTCTGCATAAGCGCTGGTTAACGGTTATTGTAATGGTCGGTGCTTTATTTGCTTCGGTCTATGGTTTTGGTTTAACCAAGCAGAGCTTCTTTCCCGATGCCACCACACCAATATTCTATGTGAACTTTTGGCGTTCACAGGGTACGGATATTCGCTCTACCGATCATGATATGAAATCTTTAGCCAGCTACATTAAAAAAATGCCTGAAGTAACTGATGTGACGTCAGTGGTCGGTAGTGGCGCACTGCGTTTTATGCTAGTTTATGCGCCAGAAAAAGCTGATGGCAGTTATGGCCAGTTAATTGTACGTGTTAAGGACTACCATAAGATTCCAGAGCTGATTAAGAAAATTAAACCTTATATTGTTGAACACTATCCCGATTCGGAGCCAACAATGAAGCGTGTGGTCCTTGGTACCGGTGGAACAGAGGATATTGAGGCACGCTTTATTGGTAATGATCCGAAAGTATTGCGTAAACTTGCCCATCAGGCTGAAGAGATTATGCGTCATACTCCCCATGCTGTTGATGTGCGCGATGACTGGCGTCAACCAGTGAAAGTAGTGGTGCCGGAATATTCAGAAAACTTGGCACGGAGTACCGGTATTACTCGTGCCGATTTAAGTGAAGCCTTAACGCAAGCCTTCTCGGGCTTGCGCGTTGGTATCTATCGTGAACGTGATCATCTAATTCCGATTATTTCACGCCCACCTGACAATGAGCGGCTCAACATTTCCAGTATTAACCATATTCATATCTGGAGCCCACTGTTATTCAAATCGGTGCCGATTGAGCAAGTGGTGTCTGGGTTTAAAACCGAATGGCGTGATGCGATTGTTATGCGACGCTATCGTATTCCCACTATCACTGTTTCTGCAAATGCTTCAGGTGAGCTAGCACCAGCGGTATTTAAACGCATGCAAGCTAAAATTGAAGCAATAAAATTACCTAATGGTTATAAGATGGAGTGGGGTGGTGAACATGAGAGCTCCGTTGATGCAAAAGCAGGCTTGTCACGAATGCTGCCACTGAGTTTTCTAATGATGGCGGTCATTATGATTATTCTGTTTAATGCTATTCGTCAGCCGATTATTATCTGTCTCTGTCTACCTATGGCATTTATTGGTGTGACGATTGGTTTGCTATTGACCAATAGTGCCTTTGACTTTATGGCGTTGCTAGGATTTTTAAGTTTGATTGGTATGTTAATTAAGAATGCAATTATTCTCCTTGATCAAATCCATCTCGACATTGTTGATGGTAAGCCTCCTTATCAGGCAGTAGTTGACTCCAGTATCAGTCGGATGCGGCCAATTGTTCTCGCGGCGCTAACGACCATTATGGGAATGACGCCACTGTTGTTTGATGTTTTCTTTAAGAACATGGCGGTGGTCATTATGTTTGGTCTTGCTTTTGCAACACTGTTGACACTTTTTATTGTGCCAGTTCTATATGTCATTTTCTTTAAAGTTAAAGCGGAGAAGAGTGTAGGGTGAAATTAAAATTTGATACTTACAGCCATCTTATTTTATTAACTTTCCTGCTTCTCATGTTAGTGCTTTTTCCATTTTTTTCTGAATGGAGTTTCTCTACAGAACTATTTAAAGTATTATTTACTGCAATATTGATATCCTCAGCCTATACGTTAAGCCACCAGCGCATTAATCTGATAGTAACCGGAATACTTGGAGTGCTTGCTATCGTTAGTAGTTGGGCCGATGAGATCTTTGGTGTCTCTAGAGGGTTGCTATATTTCAATTTCAGTGTCACCATCGCTTTTTTTATTTATGTGATCGCTATTCATATTAATCAATTAATTTCACAACGAAAAATTGGCCCCAATCTACTCTACGCAGCACTATGTGGGTACATTCTTATTGGCATCTTATGGGGGTGTATCTATTCTCTATTCGCATTAGTACTGCCGGACGCATTTTACATGGCGCATGTTGCAGTACAGACAAAAAGCTATGCGGATGTGGCTAAAATGCCAGAATTTATCTACTACAGCTTTATCACTTTAACAACATTAGGTTATGGCGACATTGTGCCGGTATTGCCAGCAGCACAGTCTTTTGCTACCTTGGAGGCTATTTCGGGCCAGTTTTATTTAACAGTTCTAGTCGCACGTCTCGTTGCGTTATATGTTTCACAGCGCCAGTAGGACTATGATAGTAGGGTATTAATTAGCAAAGATACAACTGTTGGTCCAGGGAATGTGCCTTGTGCCAGATGTAGGCAAAGCACTTTTTTTAATATTTCTTACAAATAGCCTCTTGACGGTTTTGTAAAGATAATGTACATTTTTCCCGCATAAGAAATACTTTGGAGATTATATATTATGAATAAAATACTTACGTCTTGCTCAATTATAGCAATTTCATCTTTTCTAGCCTGTGGTGTTGCGCTAGCTGCGCCTCATTCAGTAGCTAATAGTCAATCTAGTACAATTATGCTGGGTAATCCCGGTACAATTCTACCTGGTAGTACTATAGAACTTAATTTATCGCTCTTAAAATCAGATGATTACGTTCCCTATGACGTAACATGTATCATTGACAATAGTTTTTACCAGCAACCAGATCCTGTGGTATTGAATATTTCAGCAGGTGGTGCAGATCTGTCTGGCCCATCAGCTATATCAGTAAATGGTATTAGCCAGGAGGGACCAAGTTATAATTTATCGACTAAAGAGGAAAGTAACTCATTTGAAGTTTCCAATGTTGCGGTAAGTAGTAACGGTGATGGCTATATTAAATTCAAGAATCTTGATAATGCTGCACATGTTGAAGTCGGTTTCTGTATGGCAAAGCCACATATTAATGCCCAATAAAAGTAGCGTAAAATAGGCGCCATATCTATACAACTGTTATTGATTGGCGCTTTTTCTATCCTGTATATATTGAATCTGAAAAAATGAAGAATGCTAAGTAGCTTAATGAGTAGTACAGATATTCACAACTATCAGACTTCCATTAGAGAATAACTTGAGAGCATTTCATATATAAACTAGCCTATATTTTAACGAATGCCAAAATCGTACAGTATTTTCTAGTCTAAATTGAAAAATAGTCATGCTTTGATTATCATCATTGGGAATAATAAGAAGATTTGGCAACAACTATAGTTAAAAGGGGGAATGATGGACCACTATGAAATGATTGATAATGATCTTACGGTAAGTGATGATAGTGAGCGCATAGACTTCAATTATACCTATGAGCTTCTGCGCAAGACCTATTGGGGAAAAGATCTTCCTTATAGTAGATTTGAAAAGGGCGCTACACATTCTCTCTGTTACGGGCTATATCTGCATGAGAAACAGATTGGTTTTGCTCGAGTGGTCACGGATTTTTCTGAGACAGCATCAATTTGGGATATCGTTATTGATGAGGCCTACCGTGGCAAAGGCTACGGTAAAAAACTCGTCGACGCGATATTAGCTAGCCCTAAAACAGCAGAGGTATTTAAATGGTTCCTAATGACTGAGGATGCATTTGGACTTTATCAGCGTTATGGCTTTACCAGTGAACAGCATCCTTTTGTTATGACGAAAATTAGTGATCCAACATTTTAACTGATATAGAGAAATTAAATTTTTTAATAACTGGGTAAAGATAATTTTTTATCAAGGAGAAGTGAGTTGTCAAATAGCCTATCAAAAAAATCTCATTATCGCTGGTTAGGCCTGTTATCGTACGTTATTACTTGCCTGTTTTACTTTTATGACCCGGTTTTACAAGTCTATCCCAGCGTTATGACACAGGAATTCATGCGCGATTTTCACGTACAAGCCGTTGCGCTAGGGTTTATGACATCTGTCTATTTTATTCCCTATGTCATCATGCAGATACCGTGTGGGTTATTGTCTGATAAATTGGGTGTACGCTTTCTCATGACAGTTGCCTGCATCATTACTGGAGTCGGTTGTATCTTGTTTAGTTGGGCGCCAAATTATCTAATTGTTTTAGTTGCGCGTATTATTATGGGATTTGCCGCATCAGCTTCAACCGTATGTATGGTGATGATGGCTAATCACTGGTTTGGCGGACGTTATTTTGCAGTATTTGTTGGTGTTGGCCAGGTATTTGGCAATATTGGTTCCATATTTGGTGATATTCCAGTTTCTCTCTCTATTAGTCATCTTGGCTGGCGCAAAACTGTCGGGTTATTGGCGATTCTCGGCTTTTTTCTAGCATTGATAGGTTCCCTGTTTGTGCGCAATAATCGGAGTTATCAAATAGCGAGTAATAAAGTCTCCATTTGGCAGCAGTTACAGCAGGTGATAAAAAATCGTCAAACATTGTGGATTAGTATTTATGTGCTCTGTTTATGGACTGCCTTTGCCTCATTTGCTGGATTATGGGGCGTGCCATACTTAACACAGCTGTATCACATTAGCACAACCAAAGCGGGGAGCACTATTTCATTAATGTGGGCAGCCTCAGCAATCGGCAGTGTATTAATTGGATGGATTTCATCAAGAATCAATCGACGAAAGAGTCTGCTGATGCTATCCGCTTTAATTGGCTTAATTAGTTTTCTGATGATTGCTTATATCCCTC
The DNA here is from genome assembly GCA_028282395.1 of Gammaproteobacteria bacterium. Next base: position 27,616 of record JANQHY010000202.1, on the reverse strand, counting down.
ATATTCCATTTTTGCTTATGGTTGTCTTACTATTTGTTGCTGGCTTATCCTCCTCTGGGCAGGCATTAAGCTTTGCGGTGATAAGAGATATTAACCATCCTAATATTATGGGTGCGGCAACAGGATTGAATAATATGATGGTCATGATAGGAACGATTGTTATTGATCCATTAATAGGCTATCTGTTGGTTCATCTAGGCTGGCATGGCAAGTATGTCGATGGTGCGCCGTATTACTCTGCAAGTGATTACCGATATGCATTCATGAGTATCCCTATTCTGTTGCTAATAGCAATATTAGCAATTGGAAAATTAAAAGAGACTCACTGCCAAAACAGTTTTATGCAAAATACCTCAACTGATAAAGCAATGTAGCTTCTTTAATGCCAATTACTAGCTTTCTTATAACCATTTCTCCATGAGGAGTTCTCCAGAAGTATTAGTTTAAAAAGAGTACTGCTAAAATGGTTTTGTGTCACAGCCTTACTCATTATCACTTTTTATCCTTTGGACGTAATAGAGATAATTAGCCCCTTAGATTAGGGGCGGTTATTATTATAACTTAAATAGTTGTTATTATGCTGCTGACTATTGTTAGACTGGGTATTATTTTGAAGGATGCTATTTAATAGCGCTGCTGCTATGTTTAAATTTGATTGTTGTTGAATATTATTAGTGTTGGTTGTATTTGTATTTAAATGGTTAGCAGATTGCTGCGGCGGTTGTTGTCGAAGTGCCGACATTATTTGATTAGTATTGTTAACAGTATTGCTGGATGTTAGTGACATTGTGGGTGTGGTGGTAGTTGAATTGGTAGCTAATGGTTGGTGCTGTTGAATATTGATAATGTTATTAATATTGTTAATATTTTGGGGTTGGCGATAGGTTGGATTATTATTGGCATTTGTCAGTAAATTAGATTGGGCAGTTGTAGGTGTGTGTAGCAAGAGTGTTGGTGTAGAATTGATAGGGATTAGGCATAACGTATTATTAATTATTCCCAGTTGATAGTTTGTTGGTTGATTTTGTATTGTTACCGTGCCGATATTCGGCGGTAGCGGTTGCTGCGAAGAAGTGAATGTTGGTGAAGAGAATTGGGTGTTTAGTGGCACATAGGTGTTTAACGGTAGATGCGTGTTTAGTGGGAAATTATTATTTATTGGTAGACGATTGACTTGGGCTAATTGTAGAGAAGAGGGCATAAAAGTCATTGGTGCGGTAGAGGCAGTATGATGAATGTGGCTGGTATTTGTCTGGTTATGGTTAGTATTTGTATGGTTGTTAATAATATTGTTATCTACTCTCTGTTTTTTTTCTGGTGGTTCATAGAATGCGTTTTGAGAACGTTGATCGTTTTTCATCGCATCTTTATGGCTTCTCTTTCTGTCATTTTTTTTAGCAACGGGTTTAATAGTTATGATTGAGTATTGCAGCTGAGTAAGATTATTTGGATCTAATAGTTTAACGCGTTCTATTTTAGAGAGGTTAGGTAGTCGACCTAATTTATCTATTAATTCAGCATGTTGAGTTAAATGTTGCAGGAAGCGTGATAATTCACTTTTTTCGGTATAGTGTTTGAAAAGTTCGACTATATCTTGTCCTGTCAGAAACCTATTAAGAGATGGGGCAAGAGGTCTAATACTGTTAATGAATGTTGATGAGGCAATGGGGTTGTGTTTGGATTTTCCCGGTAGCAAAATAAGCTGGGTAATGATCTCTGTTGTATAGGTATGAGGTGGATTTTCGCGAATGAGTTCTTTTGCTGCGTTTAATCCGTTTTCCCCTCCTGATATAGACATAAGTTTTGTTAGCTGTTCTTTGCTAAGGCGCATTGTATTGGAGAAATCGTTGAGATAATGTCTGTAGGTTTTCAAAGCTCTGCTACTAAACTTATGTGGTGGGCCAAATTTCTCTTTTAGCTCTTCTAAAGTAAAAGGACCGGTTTTGTAAAGCTCCATATTTTTTTTAATGTTTTTGTTGAATCCTAATTCATTGGTTCCATTTTGCATAGCAGCACTCCTTACACTTTAGATGTCGATTACTATGGAAACTATATTCTAGAATGATCTTATATCATTTCCATTTTACTTTTAAAAAATTAATATTAAATCTAGTCTCCTAGGTTGATCAATAGTTTTATACTCGAATTCGTGTAATCATAAGTTAATTTTAATGCTGTTAATATTGGAGTAGCGCTAAGTTTTTCCATAGGTGTTGCAAATTAGCCGCCAACGGATAATTCGTCATTGTGTTTTCTATGACGATTTCTCCAGTAGCGCGGCTTCGAGAAAAGCATCAATATTGCCGTCAAGAACATCTTTGGTATTGCCATTTTGTACACCAGTACGTAGGTCTTTAATGCGCGATTCATCGAGCACATAGGAACGAATCTGATGGCCCCAGCCGATATCCGATTTCTCTGCCTCTTGCGCCTGTTTCTCTTCTAACTGTTTACGCATTTCTCGTTCATACAGTTTGGCACGTAGTTGCTTCATGGCATTGGCGCGGTTCTGATGTTGTGAACGTTCGCTTTGGCATTGCACAACAATAGATGTGGGGAGGTGGGTAATGCGCACGGCTGAGTCGGTACGATTAACGTGCTGGCCACCGGCACCGCTGGCGCGATAGGTATCGGTACGCAGATCGGCAGGGTTAATTTCAATTTCGATATTGTCATCCACTTCAGGGTAGACAAAAACGGAAGCGAATGACGTATGGCGTTTATTGTTAGCATTGAATGGTGATTTACGTACCAGACGATGAATTCCGGTTTCGGTGCGTAACCAGCCAAAGGCAAATTTGCCGGAGAATTTAATCGTAGCGCTTTTAATGCCAGCAACTTCACCCTCTGATAGTTCGGTAATTTCCGTTTTAAAACGGTGGCGTTCGCCCCAGCGCAGGTACATACGCAGTAACATACTGGCCCAATCTTGGGCTTCGGTACCACCAGAGCCAGCTTGAATATCGAGGTATGCGTGATGCGTATCCATTTTGCCATTAAACATGCGGCAACGTTCGAGATCTTTTACAGCTTTTTCGTTTGCTTTTAAATCCGCAGCGATTGTTGCAATGGTTTCACTGTCCTGCTCTTCTAGCGCCAATGCGAGCAGCTCATCACAATCATTGAGGTTATTATTGAGATTATCGTAGAGGTTAACATTGTTCTCTAGTTCAGCACGCTCTTTGCCAAGCGTTTGTGCAGCAGTAGGGTCATTCCAGATGTCGGGTTGTTCGAGCTGTTCGTTGACTTCTGCCAATCGTGTTACCTGCTGGTCGTAGTCAAAGATACCCCCTGAGGGCGTTTAGACGGGTTTTGAGCTCAGCTAATGTCTGTTTTATCAGGCCAATATCGTCAATCATGCTATTTCCTATTATTGCTAAACATCGATTATTTGTGTGATTATCAACTAGTTGCGCTCAGTTGTCTACAGGTAAAAGATGAGAATTCAACCTGACCATTTTAACCACTATGGCAAATTGGTCTTGACTAATTTAACATATATGTTATATTGGTCATAGTGTGTGTTGAGGTAAGTTTGCTTATGAAGCGGTTATATACGCAATTGGGAGATAGCCATTTTTCACAAAATCGCCAAATGCTTTTTTATGCTGGTCCCAGGCAGGTAGGTAAAACAACAATTGGTAAATCTTTGCGGCAGATATATCACCATTTTGACTATTTAAATTGGGATATTGGTCAAGATAAAAAACTTATCATAGCTGGTGATGAAGAGATAGCAGCACGGTTCGGGTTGACTAAACTTAGCTCAGAGCAGCGGCTGTTAGTATTTGATGAAATCCATAAATATGCATATTGGAAGAATTTTTTAAAAGGACTGTTTGATGCCTATGGCGATAGAGTACATATTCTGGTAACAGGCAGTGCAAAACTGGATGTATTTCGTAAAGGCTCGGATAGTTTATTAGGCCGCTATTTTCCTTATAGAATACATCCGCTCTCTGTTAGGGAGATGCAGACCGATACTATTCCTACTACACTGACTTCTCCTCCCTCTGCTATAGACGCTGACAGTTATCACGCATTGATGACTTTTGGTGGATTTCCTGAGCCACTGACCAAGCAGAATAACAAGTTTACGATACAGTGGAATAGAGCGCGTGAAAATCTGCTTTTTAGGGAAGATATACGCGATTTAACGAGTATTCGCGATCTGGATCTCATTCAGATACTGGCAACACTATTAAAAGATGCTGCTGGGCAGTTAGTTAACCTTAGTAACCTAGCAAAAAAACTGCAGGTTTCGGTGAATACTGTTAAACGTTGGTTGAGTACTCTCGAGTCCTTTTATTTCTGTTATCAGATTAGGCCATGGACAAAAAATATTAGCCGCAGTTTACTAAAAGAGCCAAAAGTTTATTTATGGAACTGGGCAGACGTCAATGATGTTGGCGCTAGAGCAGAAAATTTTATTGCTTCTCACCTTCTAAAAGCGGTTCACTATTGGAATGATTCAGGAGAAGGAGAATTTGGTCTCTATTTTATCCGTACCAAGGAGGGAAGAGAGGTTGACTTTATTGTGATAAAAAATAATAAGCCATGGTTTCTGGTTGAAGTAAAATCTTCTGATAACGGTCGCTTATCTAATAATCTCGACTATTTTCAACAGAAGACTGATGCTGAACATGCATTTCAAGTAGTGATTGATATGCCTTATGTTGATAGAGACTGCTTTTCTATTAACAAACCCATTATTGTGCCAGCAAAAACCTTTTTATCGCAGTTAATTTGATGTGGTAGGATTGAGGCAGTCGAGCAAGCTGGCAAATCATTCTTACTCACTGCTGAAGTCGTTTTAGATAAACATTATGAATACGTTGCAGCCCGTGATGAATAATCATATTAAGCGTGAGATAAATGATGCCGGCAATAACGAGAAAGGGCACGGTGATATAGGTTTTTGCCATAATACTTTGCGTCACACCGGTTAATTCTGTTAGCGTGATTGCACTAGCAAGTGATGTGCTTTTTAGTACGATTATAACTTCATTAGAGTAGGCTGGCAGTAGGGTAGTTAGCAGACGTGGTAGAATAATTAGACGATAACGTGCGAATGGTTTCAATGCGAAAGCATCTGCCGCTTCAATTTCTCCTGCGGGAAGGGCTTTAATTGCACCAATCAATAGTGTCGTGGTATAGGCGGCGGTATTGAGTGCCATTGCTAATACTGCACAGAAGAAGGGGTGCTTGAATGCTTGCCATAGAAAACTTTTATGTAGCCAATCGATCTGGCCAACACCATAATAGATAATAAAGATCTGCACCAGCATCGGTGTGCCACGGAAAAGAAAAAGATAACTATCGATTATGGCAATGGTGATGCGGCTAGATTTTTTTTGTAGAAAAAAGGTTAATGCCAGTGCTAATAATAGTCCGCTAATAATGGCACAGAAGAGTAGTGCAATGGTGAGCCACGTGCCGTAGATAATTTGCGGTAGACTGTCTATTAATGTTTGCCAGGTCATGTGCTCAACTCCAGATGACGATTCATCCAATTCAGTAGGAACGTCAACAGCGCAGTCATGCATAAATAGATCAGTGCGGCAGCAAGATAAAAAATAAAAGGTTGTGACGTTGCGCCGCTGGCAATATGAGCCATGCGCATGAGATCATTGAGCCCAATGAGTGAGACGATACTTGTGTCTTTTAGTAATGTTAAACAGAGATTGCCAAAGCCAGGTAGCGCATAGCGCCACATTCTTGCCAAGGTAATGTGGTAAAAACGTTGCCAGCGAGAGAAAGCAAAGGCGTGTGCTGCTTCGATAGTGCCGGGAGCAATTGCAAGATACGCACTATAGAGTGTTTGGGAGAAATAGGCAGCAAAAATTATTCCAAGCGCAATAACGCCAGCAATAAATGGACTGATTTCGACATAATGGCCAGTTATTTTAACGAGCAGTGACTCACTGCCAAAATAGATGGCAAACAGTACCAATAGTTCCGGCAAGCCGCGAATCATCGCAACCAATTTGTCGCATAAACGGCTGAGCAGACGAGAATGGCTGAGACGAATCGCTGTCAGGGTAATGCCTAATAGTGTGCCAACAACCAATGAACATAGCGTTAATGCTAATGTCATTATACTACCGAGCAGAAGTTGATGTCCAAAACCAAAAAACATTATTACCCCTGGTATTTGGCAATGATAGCTTTGAGACTACCGTTCTTTTGCAGTACGGTAATTGCCTGATTAACCTTTTTCAGTAGCGCAGTATTTCCTTTTGCTACGGCGATACCATTGCCTGGGCTTTTGTACTTTTCTGACTGCACGGCTTTGCCAACCAGCGCATAGTTTGCACTGTTGTGATCTTTCTTTAGCCAAGCATTAATAGTTGATTGGTCGGCAAGGATGGCATCGAGACGTCCTATTTTCAGATCCATAAATGCCTGCTCAATACTGCCGTAGGTTTTCAGATGAATAGTTTTGCCATAGGTGTCATCAAGGTAGTATTCGGCAATATCGCCTTTTTGTGTGCCAATTGTTTTTCCTTTTAGTCCGGTTTTGGTGAAGGTTAGATCGCTTCCTTTTTTTGCAACATAACGCATTGAGTCAAAATAATATGGCTGTGAAAAACTCACTTTTTTTGCACGTTCAGCTGTGATCGTCATACCGCCCCACATCAGATCAAAACGGCCTATTTTCAATCCTTCAATCAGACTGTCCCATGGGGCATTAACAAATTTACATTGGGCGTGCATCTGTTTGCAGATAGCATGAGCAATGTCAGCGTCCATACCAATAATTTTGCCACTTGGTGACATCAAAACAAAGGGTGGGTAACTAGCTTCAGTTGCCCAGGTCAGAGTTTTACTATAAGCACTGCTGATTCCAAGTAGTGACAGTAATAAAATTGCTAGCGTTTTTTTCATGATTTTTTCTCCGCTGAATGAATTAAATGATTAAAATGATTGTGTCGCTGAAATAAATTGTTGAAAACGATCGTGATCGCTGCCGTTAAAAAGCTTTTCAGCACTATCATTGGCAGTAATCTGTCCTGCTTCCATAAAAATTACCCGATTAGCGACTTGGCGGGCAAAATGAATTTCATGTGTAGCAATCACCATCGTAGTGCCCTCTGCAGCCAGATTTTTAATCAGCTGCACCAGCTCTTGTACCCGTTCTGGATCAAGCGATGCCGTTGGCTCATCAAATAGAATCAGCTGTGGTTGCATTGCCAATGCGCGCGCAATCGCAACACGTTGCTGCTGTCCACCTGAGAGTGATCGTGGATAGTGGTTAGCTTGATCGCTCAATCCGACTTTATCTAATAGGGCTAAGGCGCGTTGCTTTACCTGCTGACGCGGCTGTTTCAGTACCACAATCGGTGCCAGAGTAATGTTCTCAAGGACCGTTTTATGTGGCCAGAGATGGAACTGTTGGAAAACAATCGAAACCTGGCGACGCAATGCCAGACAGGCTTTATGGTCAATTTTATTATGAAAATCAAAGTGAAGGTCGCCCAATTGTAGGGTGCCGCTATCAGGTGGAGTAAGAAGATTGATGCAGCGTAGTAGGGTGCTTTTGCCTGCACCACTGGGACCAAGTAGAACTGTCACGTCACCTTTGGTTATCTGTAGATCAATTGCCCCAAGCACTGGTGTACCAGCAAACTGCTTCTCAATGGCGCTGAGTGTTACTAAATTATTAGCCATTATTCACTAAACCTCAATTTTATTCATATTAAGTCGCTATTATACCCGTATTTTGAATAATTAGTCAAATTTTATGCAAAAAAGTGCAACTATTTTATTATTGATTGAATAATCATTCACTTGCTAAGGTTGCCAGAATATCTTTTGCACCATCAGTGATTAGCGCTTGTGCCATCTGTTGGCCGAGGATCTCAGCTTGTTCCTGATCAGCTGTCATCTGCTTTTGTAGTATCTGGTCGCCATTAGTGACTAATGCTGTGAGGCTGATCTGGTTATTATCAATTTCAGCATGGGCAGCCACAGGGGTATGGCAATCAACATCGAGATATTTAGCAACCGCACGCTCTGCTAGGCTACAGTATTGTGTAGGTTGATGACACAGTTGCTCTAACCAGCTGCGGATTTCACTATTGTCACGGCAGAATTCGATTGCCAAGCTGCCTTGACCAATAGCAGGAAGCATTTTTGATAGCGGCAGGATCTCACTCACTTGATGATCCAATTGTAGGCGCTTCAGACCAGCCATGGCTAAAATAATGGCATCGTACTGCCCCTGCTGCAATTTGTCGAGACGGGTATTGATATTGCCACGTAGGGGTTCAATAGTGATATCAGGGTACAGTAGCTTTAGCTGTAGTGCCCGGCGTAGGCTTGAGGTGCCGACTTTTGCGCCAGCGGGAAGTGTTTGCAACGATTGATAGTGTTGGCTAATAAAGACGTCACGGCTATCAAGGCGTGGCAAAGCAGACAGCATAGCAAAGGGTTTGGGAAGCTGGGCGGGAATATCTTTCATCGAATGTACTGCAATATCAACTTCACCTGCCAGTAGGGCTTCCTCAAGTGCTTGGGTAAATAGCCCTTTACCGCCAATTTTTGCTAATGATACATCGAGACGTCGGTCTCCTTCCGTGATAACGGGGTGGATAACGATATCAAGAGTTGGCTCAACAGCCAACAGTGCCTGTTTAATTGCCGCAGTTTGGGCCAGCGCTAGGCGGCTCTGCCGTGTAGTGATACGAATTGTTTTCATAGCCGTCACTATACAGGAGTTCTTTTCAATGTGCGAAGTCTCATCTTAAATTTGATATTACTGAAATAAAGTGTTTATACTGCGAGAGTTGTTAAAGAGAGGATCACCATGAGTAGTAATATTATTGAAGAGATTACCAACAAGGTAATGAATCAGCTACCGGAAGGGGCAAAGAATGTCAAAAGCAGTATTGAGAAAAGCCTACATGTCGTACTGGAAGAGTTGTTTGCAAAAATGGACTTAGTGACGCGCGAGGAGTTTGATGCACAGACCAAAGTGTTGAAACGTGCCCAGCAGCAGCTAGAAGTGCTGCAGAAGAAGCTCGAACAGCTTGAGCAAACAGATAAGTAGCCATGCTCAATGATTTACAGAGGATTGCCTGTCCAGCCTATTGATTGCACAGCGGAATCAATGAAATCCTGCAGATTGTGATGATGACTGACCAATTGACGCTATAGCGTTGGCAATAGTAAAATTAAATTATAACATTTCTCCCACTGTAGTGTGGCAACGGGATGCTGCCATAAGTCTTTATAAATAGAAGTTTAGCGTGATGCTAAACTTCTATTTTTTTAGCAGTGAGTTGATCATCCTCCTAGGGTCATACCTGCTTGTTGATTATTTTGTTGACTGGGTTCATCTTCCCTCGGTGTAAGAAAATTATAGAAAAAATTGAAAGTTGATTTCGCGCAACCAAGAAAAGAGCTTTGATCGCAGAGTGGTTTTGGGCGAGGGTCACTGATTTCAATGCTAAGGGCTAAACGGCTTTTTGGGTCTTTCCACAGCTCTTCTTGATTAATTTTTGTAATCCCTTTGCCTCTATCAATGGAGTTTTTTGTTAATCGACAATCTTTTTTATTTGCGGCAATTTTAATAAATTCATCTTCGGAAAACTCCTTCGCACAATCTGAATTCGGACTTTGATTAACGCCTATATCGTCAACTACCATAGTAAAGGGTGATGAACCTTTTTTTGTTTCTGATGTGTCTCGAGAGACATAGTTAAAGGTATCACAATCACTATCGTCCATTGGTTCCACAGTCAGACTGATACGGTTGCCCATTTTTTCATTAATAATTGCATAAGTTGGATAAGGTATACAACAATCGATGTCGTCGTTAGTAGAGTCAGTTTCTGTTTGCGCACTATTGACGAGAGAGTTATTGAATATAGCAGTACCTGCTGCTGACCAGATAAGTAGTTTACGAAACATTGTTATTCTCCTTTTAGAATTTAATAGCAAAAGTAATAGTTTAACAACGTTAAGTTAGTCGAGGATACGGGGATAATCCTTAATGCATAAATGTCACTGCGCATACTGTCATCGCAAGGTGCGGAGCACCGACGCGATCCAGCAACAGTGTTAATAGTGACTGTAGGACTGGATTGTTTCGCAGCGCTCGCAATGACAAAGGGGCGCAGCTGAAATTTAGTTCATTATTTCTCTTTACTGTTATATTGCATGGTCAGGAAAGTGCGTGTTTGCAATGGTTGATAACCGAGTAATGGTTGCAGTGCTAGCTGAAGTAGCTGTTTTGCAGCAGCAAGTACCTGGCGATCATGCAGCAAATCAGATTCAATATCGAGCAGTGTTTGGCCAGAGAAGCGTAAACCACGATTGCTGGGTAAGTTGGTGGCCAATTTAAATCCTAGTTCTGGCTGAAAGATGTAATCGTCGTCAGGTTTGATTGCGCTAGCACTATCACTATCATGGTGAAAGGGGAGGGCATAACCGAGTTCCTGCAGTAGTTGTTTCTCAAATAGACGTAGCGTAATAGCGGGGTTGTGGTTTTGTTGTAGCAGTTGTGCAAGTGTCTGCTGGTAGAGGGTGAAAATTGTTGGCGAGCTATCGTGACGGCGCAGTAGTTTAACAAGTAGTTCATTGACATAGAGGCCACACCATAAAGGCATAGCGTTAAGTAGATAGGGTTTGCCATCGTTGTCAGCTTGGCGCAGGGTTTTTAATTCGTTGCGGCCATACCAACTTACCTGCAGCGGGGTAAAAGGCTGTAAAAGTCCCTTTAATGGTGATTTTGCTTTACGTGCGCCGCGGGCAATGACACTCGTCAGACCATGGTCAACCGTTAACAGCTGCAGCAATAAGCTACTCTCACGATAGGCATGATAGTGGAGAACAAAGGCTGGATGAAATTCCATGATTATCCTTGGCCTCCTTGATATATAGGTAAATTAAACATTTGTTTGGTATTTTAACAGAATTGTTGCTAGATAGAAAAACTTTTCTCCAGGTTGACAAACTGCTATAGCGCTATTAGTCTGGTGGACAATTGGCCCAACTAACCCTTGATGATGGAGTATAACGATGAAGAAAAGCAACCAGACAGCTGCCTGGCGAAAATTGGCGCAACACTATCAGGTCAACCAAAAGTTTGATATGCGTCAAGCGTTTGCCGAAGAGGCAGATCGTTTTCAACGTTTTTCCCTGAGTGCTGCCGGTCTTTTTCTCGATTTTTCTAAAAATCGCATCAGCGATGAAACATTACAACTATTGGTTAATCTTGCTGAGGAGGCAGGGTTGGCAGAGAAAATTACTGGTATGTTTAGTGCGCAGAAGCTAAATTGTAGTGAGCAGCGGCCAGTGTTGCATATTGCTGCACGTAATCGCAGTAATAGTCCAATTGATGTTGATGGCAACGATGTGATGCCACAAATTAATGCAACGCTACAACAGATGCGTAAATTTACGGAAGCAGTACGTTGTGGCGAGTATACTGGCGCCAGCGGAAAAAAAATAACCGATGTCGTCAATATCAGCATTGGCGGTTCTCATCTCGGGCCGGAGACAGTGACAACTGCTCTTGAGGCTTATAGTGGTTCGATACGTTGTCACTTTGTTGCAAATGTTGATGGCACAGATATTGTCAGTGCACTGCGATCACTCAATCCCGAAACAACACTTTTTATTATCGGTTCTAAATCTTTTACAACTATTGAAACAATGACTAACGCCGAGACAGCAAAAGCTTGGGTGGTAGAAAAGCTTGGTGAAGCAGCTATAGCAAAACATTTTGTTGCGGCGACAGCTAATCCTGATAAAGCCAAGCAGTTTGGTATTGCAGTGGATAATATTTTTGAATTTTGGCCCTGGATTGGTGGCCGTTTTTCTGTCTGGTCTTCAATTGGATTGATTATTGCGCTGTCAATTGGCATGGATAATTTTGAAAAGTTGCTTGATGGTGCCTATGCAATGGATCAACATTTTCGTACGGCGCCCTTTGCAGGTAATATGCCAGTTATTTTGGCATTATTGGGGGTTTGGTACCATAATTTCTTCCAGGCAGAGAGTTATACCGTTGTCTGTTACAACCATTATCTACGTTATTTGGCGCGTTATTTGCAACAGGTCGATATGGAAAGTAATGGTAAACGGGTTGATGAGGATGGTAACGTTGTTGATATTACTACTGGGCCGATTATTTTTGGTGACTGTGGGACCAATAGTCAACACTCTTTTCATCAGCTTTTTCATCAAGGGACGCATTTAATTCCAATAGATTTTATTATTCCGGTAAATAGCTTGAACCCTTTGGGACAGCATCATGATCTATTATTTGCTAATTGTCTTGGCCAATCTGAGGCGCTACTCAATGGTAGAACCATTGAGCAGTGTCATGCCGAGTTGACTGCTGCTGCGGTTGATGAAGCGAGTGCGACAATGTTAGCGCCGCATAAGGCAATGCCGGGTAACCGGCCGAGTAATACCCTATTAATGGCGCAACTAACGCCAGAATCGTTAGGTGCAGTCATGGCACTGTATGAATTAAAGGTATTTGTCCAAGGAGTTATCTTTGGGATTAATTCCTTTGATCAATGGGGAGTGGAATTAGGTAAAGCGCTAACAAAAAATATTTTTCCTGTCCTGATCGAAGAGGGAGATATTAGTGATCATGATGCCTCAACACAGGGATTAATTCGTTACTATCATCAGTATCAAGGCCAGACAACGTTAAAAGATTGTGAGTAGGCGCGCACCATTGCACCGGGCAGCGGAAACCGAACCATTAGTGTTGGCAGCGGATACAGTTCATGTCTGGACCTGTTGGTTAAAGGAGCGCTTACCTCAGTTACAAATGCTTTCCGAATTGTTGGCGCCAGATGAAATGAAGCGGGCACAACGCTTTCGCTTTGAGCGTGATCGCCAGGCTTATATTATTAGTCGTGCAACCTTACGTCAGTTATTGGCAGCTTATTTGCCACAATCTGCAGCAGAATTAGTATTTGACTATGGTGAACAGGGTAAGCCGATGATTGCTGGACTTGAGTTTAATCTTTCCCATAGCCATGACTGTTTAGTGCTAGCGCTAGCTCGTGATACTGCAGTGGGCATTGATGTTGAGTGGATTGAGCGCACAACAGTAAGTGATAGGTTGGCTGCCAATTGCTTCTCGCAGCAAGAGCTTGAGCAGTTTCATTCACTTAGTGAGGAGGAAAAACCTCTCGCTTTTTTTAACGGTTGGACGCGTAAAGAGGCGTTTATAAAAGCATTGGGTAGTGGATTACATTTCAATCTGAAAAAGTTCTCTGTCATGCTATTACCACAACAGCCGCCACAGCTATTAGCGATTGAGTCAGATAGTATGCTAGCAAGCAATTGGCAGCTGCACAGTTTTTCCCCAACGCCTTGCTATTGCGGTGCAATTGCTTGGCAGGGAGAGGAAAAGACGATTATTTTTAAACAATTCAGTGTAGATCTGCAATCATAGTAACAATAGACATAATTCGCGTAATCGATTACTAAAAAGCAGAAGGTGATCAGGGCACATTGTTAAACAGGAACGTTAGAGTAGGCTTATTTCCCTAAGGGTATTTTATTCGACCTGTCCCCAACCACAGGAGCCATTATATGCTATTTGCTTGGAAGATGGCAACAATAGTGATGGAAGAAAACAGAGATTTTTTGTAAGAGTTTCGCACAAAGTGTGAAATATTTACTTTTATTTGCCCACCTCTTCCGGGCTATTCTGTAGTAAATAGGTGGCGGCAACCATAATGATCGCAAGGATAAAGAAATAGAATGCCATCGCTTTTACTGGTGCAATGGTGATTAACCCCATTCCGAATAATACAATGCCAACCACTACATAGTAACTGAGGCCGAGAATAGCGCCCGCTGAGCCTAACATTGCTTTATAGTGGCGTAGCGCTGTACTTAATATATTCGGTATTGCAAGACCGAAACTGATGTAGAAAAGCATCATTACCACAATGATAGTGATGATCGAGCGTAATGGTGCAGCGGTGGTGATGAAGTGGCTAAGGTCTGCAATCACATAACAGGCCATAGCCATAGCATTGAGTAGGCATGCCAGGCGGGCGATCGTTATTGCTGGAAAATAGTTATTAATGTTATAGGAGATAATTGATCCGATTGATGTGGCTAATGCCAAGGCGATTCCAAGCATCCCATAATGGCTAGGTAATAAATGAAAAAGATTAATAAAGATAAATGGCGCATGAGCATAATAGGAGAATAGGATACCGTTAAATATGCCGACTAGCAGGATCGAACCGATGATATGACGGTCGCTTAACATTCGTTGTAATAAAGAGAAGTAACCCACTTTGGTTTTTTCACATAGTATAGGGCGTGTTTCCGGAAGGCGCCACAATGCATAGATCAGGGTTGATAACCCGGCCAGTGACAGTACGATGAAGGTGGCGCGCCATTGGCCGTATTGTACAGTGATACCACCAATAATTGGGCCAATTGCCGGTGCCAGGCCGAGGAATGTGCCGACAATAGAGAAGATTTTATTACGCTGGGTGCCGGAAAAGCAGTCACGCATGATGGTTTGGGTGATGACTGAGCCAATACTGATGCCAAATGCCTGGAAGAAGCGTAATAGTAGCAACATATTGATGGTGTGACTGCTAGCGCAAAGAAGGCTGGTTATTATGTAGATAACGAGTCCGATAATAGCCGTGTAACGTCGACCTATATGGTCAGAGACGCGTCCCCAGACGCCAACACCAAGGGCAAAGCCAAAGAAATAGATGCTGAGTGTCCATTCGGTTAGCGACATGGTCGTTGACAGGGAGTGGGCAATATTGGGTAGTGCCGGTGAGTAGATGGTTTCACTGATCTGTGGCAGGGTAATTAGGCAGATAATCAGTAGCAGTGACGGTTTGCGCGCTAATGTATCATTCACCTGCTTTTCCTTCATATTTCGCTAGACTAAGGTGCCCAATTGTTCTAAAATGGCGCGCACATGTCAATGGTCAGAGAAGAAAACAGGTCATGAGAAGCCGCACTAAACAGATACTAAAAGTTACTATAATCTCTCTTATTATTCTACTTATCGTCATCGCGGCTGTTTGGTGGCGTAGTAAACCAAAGAAAATGACGCTGCCAGGTGCGCCTGTGGTGGGCATTGCCAAGGTCACAGCCACAGCGCAGCAGTCAACTCTACAGAGTGTTGGTACCCTGATTGCTATTCACGGCGTTGTATTAAAAGCAACTAGCTCAGGTAGAGTAACAGCGATTCATTTTAAGTCTAATCAGTCAGTGAAGCAGGGGCAGCTGCTGGTGGAGATCGATCCAGCTGAGCTCAAAGCACAACTGGCTGCAGATCGTGCACAATTGGCGGGAGACTTAGCAACCTATGAGCGTGAACGTAAGGTGGCAGGACGCGGTGTTGCTGAAACTAAGATTGATAGCGATAAAGGAACTGTTGATCGCGATCGTGCTTTGATTGCGGAAGATGAGGCGAAATTAAACAATGTCATGCTCACTGCGCCTTTTGCCGGGAAGTTAGGTCTGCGTCAGGTGCAGGTTGGACAGTATCTGTCAGAGGGGGATACACTATCATCACTTGAGCAGCTTGATCCACTCTGGGTCGATTTCAGTGTGCCGAGTCGTTATCTTGGCCAGATCAAGGCCAATCAACAAGTCGAAATTAGTAGTGATGCGTGGCCTAGCAAAACCTTTTCTGGCAAAGTGACGGCAATATCAAGTTTAGTTGCTAGCGCTAGTGATAGTATTACGTTGCGCGCCAATTTAGCTAATCCCAATCAACAACTGCGACCAGGACAGTTAGTGAATGTCAAATTGCTGTTGGGTAAGCCGACAAGTGCAATTGTGATTCCAACTGCTGCGGTGAGCTACAGTGACAAGGGCGATACGGTTTATCGTGTTGAGCAGGGCAAAGCGGTGATAACCAGCGTTAAATTAGGTCACCAAAGTGGTGATGGCTTAATTGTGCTTTCTGGTCTCAAAGAGGGCGATACCATTGTTGTTGCGGGTGGTAATAAAATTCATGGTAATCACCAGCCGATTAAAGGTGTGACGAGTGGCGCAGCAGCGGCGGCACCAACAGCAGCGGCGCAAAAACAGAAACCAAAAAAACCTGCGTCAGCGCATAAATAGGAGCGGCCATGAGCTTTACTGACTTTTTTATTAAACGTCCAGTTTTTGCCACAGCATTAAGTCTACTACTGTTACTAATAGGGTTGGTCTGTTTTAAACATCTGTCACTGCGTGAATTCCCTAAAGTTGCTAGCAATACAATTGATATCAGTGCTACCTATACTGGCGCCAGCGCTAGTGTCATGGAGAGTTTTGTTACCACGCCAATTGAAGATGCGCTGTCGGGAATCAGTGGCCTTGACTACATGGATTCAACCAGTGGTTCCGGTTTCAGTAGTGTTACCCTACATCTTAAGCTGAATAGTGATCTTAATGCAGCAATGATTGATGTGCAGAGTAAAGTGTCATCGGTATTTCGTTCACTGCCGTCGGGAGTAGATGACCCCACCATCAGTTCAGGTGATAACAGTGGTCCTCCTGGTGTGATTATTGGTTTTTCTAGCAAGGCGCGTAGCCGCTCTGCCTTGGTCGATTATCTTAAACGTGTTGTTTCACCGGCATTGAGTAATGTTGATGGTGTTTCGGATGCGACTGTCTGGGGGCCGCCGTATGCGATGCGCTTATGGTTAGACGTCAATAAAATGCGTGCACTAAATATTAGTGCCAGCGATGTTGAGGATGCGCTGGATAACGATAATATTGAATCCACTCCCGGACAAATTCTGCGTCAGCAGCAGGTCATTACCATCGATGCGAAAACTGGGCTACATACAGCTAAACAGTTTAATAACTTGGTAATAAAAAAGGTGGGTAATAACCTGATTCGTCTTAAGGATATTGGCCATGCTGAGCTTAGTGCAGCGAATACAACGATTAGTGTCTTTTTTGATGGTAACAAAGGCGTGGGCATGGGATTGAATTTTAAAAGTACCGCCAACCCATTGGTCACCTCAACAGAGGTAAGAAAAGCCTTGGCTAACCTGCATTTGCCTGCTGACATTCATGCTGCGGTGGTCCGTGATGGTTCAATCTATATTAAAGCATCCATTGAAGAGGTACTGAAGACCTTTTTTATTACCATTCTATTTGTAATCTTGGTAATTTTTGCTTTTCTTGGATCACTACGTCTGGTCGTTATTCCTTTAGTTACCATTCCATTGTCAATTATCGGCGCATTTATTTTAATGTTTATGCTTAATTACAGTGTCAATACGTTAACAATGTTAGCGTTTATTTTGGCAATTGGTATGGTGGTGGATGATGCCATTGTTGTTATGGAAAACATTCACCGCTATTTGCTGCAGAAATTGTCGATTAAAGAGGCGGCAATGCAGGGGGCGCGCCAGATCAGTTTTGCGATTATCAGTATGACGATTACGTTGATGGCGGTTTATGCACCAATTGGATTTACCGGTGGTGTTACCGGTGCACTGTTCCGTGAATTTGCTTTTACCCTTGCTGGTGCAGTACTAATTTCTGGCTGGATTGCTTTAACCTTAACGCCGATGATGTGCAGCCAGATTCTCAATTTACGCACTTATGAATCACCATTGGCAAAAAGTATTGATCGATTTATGCTGAGATTAACTGGCGGCTATAAAAAGATTCTATTGGCGCTGTTAGTGAGAAAATATCAAGTATTGATTGTTATGGTCGTGGTATTTTTGTGTGGTGCTATTTTCTTGTTTCCACTGTTGCGTACCAGTGGGATGGCACCGAGTGAGGATATTGGTGGCTTTTTCGGCATTGCCCAAGGACCAACTGCAGCAAGCAGTCAATATATGGAGAAGTACACTAAAGAGATTGGTAAGATTTATAATTCCGTGCCAGAAAAAGCTAACTCATTTATTGTTAATGGTGGAGGACCCAATGACGCTAGCCAAAATTCTGCTTTTACGGTACTGACTCTTCAGCCGTGGAGTGAACGCAAACGTTCAGCGCAACAGATTATGGCGAGTATTAAACCTAAGATTGATGCGATTCCTGGTATTAGAACGATATTAGTTGTACCACCATTGTTGCCGGGAAGCGGTGGAGGATTCTATCCGTTTAATTTTGTTGTGACGACTACCGGCAGTTATCAAGATCTAGCAAAAGTGGTTGGTCGTATTGTTAAGGAGGCGAGTAAGAATCCTCATCTGGGCCATATGAATAGTCAACTCAAGTTTGACCAGCCACAATTGGCAGTTAAAGTTGATCGTGATAAAGCCGCCTATCTTGGGGTCACTATGGATGATATTGATAATGCTTTATCGATTGCATTGGGCGAACCAGAGACGGGACAGTTTAGTCGCGATGGTTACTCTTATTACATTATTCCGCAGCTCATCAAACAGCAGTATAGTACCTCTAATATTCTTGATCGTATTCCAGTCAGAACTGAAAGTGGTACGATGGTTCCGTTATCAACATTAATCAGCGTTGATGACTCCGTTGCATCAAGTAGTCTATATCACTATGAAGGTCAGCGTGCTGCAGTGATTAATGTTCCGCTGCAATCCGGTTATAGTATGCAGCAAGCAATCGACTATTTTAGTAATCTTGCTGATGGTATTCTTGACAAGAATATGAGTTATACTTTCTCTGGGTCGGTACGGAGTTATATGCAGACGCAAAACACCATGTTGATGGTATTTATTGCCGCCCTACTTGTTATCTACTTGGTGTTGGCGGCGCAGTTTGAAAGTTTCCGTGACCCTCTAGTTATTTTGGTAACTGTGCCATTAGCGATTACTGGTGCATTAGGCGGATTACTGTTCAGCGGCGGCACGCTGAACATCTATACGCAAATTGGTTTGGTTACGTTAATCGGTCTAATTAGTAAACATGGGATATTAATGGTCGAATTTGCCAAGCAGTGTCGCCTGAATGATGGGATGAGTGCTTCAGAGGCAATTGTTCATTCCGCATCAATACGCTTGCGACCAATTCTAATGACAACTGCTGCAATGGTACTGGGTAGTGTGCCACTAATTTTTTCCGCTGGTGCCGGTGCCCATGCACGTCAGGAATTAGGTTGGGTAATTGCTAGTGGTATGTTGATTGGCACACTATTTACGCTATTTATTCTGCCAACGGTTTATCTGTTGATCCCGGGTGGTGCTAAGGTAAGTAAGCACTAACTATTGGAAAAACAGGTTAGACCCGGGAGTAAGAGAAGGGATTATGAATACTTTTTGCTATTTGAATTTGATGAATCAGATTCTGATAATAACGCGCTAAGAAGGAGACCAGCGTTAGAGCTAGTTGATACACAGTCAGGCAGTGTCGGAAGTGTTCATATGAAGTCTCAGGCCTTCAATATAAATGAATTACTATCAAAAAATATAAATTACACAGTAGATAATGATATAGGTGACAATACAAACAAAAGCAATCAAATCCCCTCTCTTATTCCTAAACTATCTAATGAAACCGGGCTAAATAATCTCGTTAGTCATTCTCCTAACAAAGGGTTAAAGACGTTGCAAGAAGATCGGCAAATATCTGCAACTATGAGTGACACAACAACTAGAATAACTGACAAGCTTAGCTTAACGGCAAAGCAGAGAAAAATGTTGCCGAGAAATTATAGCGAGTCTACACTACAGACAAGTATAAATAATAGTTCGACAAGCTTTGGTCAACAAAATAACAGGGAAAAAATAACGATGAGCAGACAGTAGTGGATACCATACCAACAAATAGACCCACTGACACTTCAATCCATGCAGTTAACCCAATACAACAAAAAGACGACACTTGTTGCAATTTTTGTTGTGTTGTGTAATTTAATGTGCGCAGCATGTTAACATACTAGGTTAGTTAATTTTCTATATTCCCCTTTCCTGCTTGCGAGAGTGGAAAGTAGCGCCCCTTGTCGTTGCGAGCGCAGCGAAGCACCTTGCAACAACGGAGTGCATAGTAATAGTTATGCAACAAGGCCTGCAAGTGGGTGAGGGGGCAAAAATATTTCCCTTCCCCGAAAGAAAGTGGCGAAGCAGTCCCGGGAAAACCTGCTATGATTATTTCTGCGGAGTAGCGATTTTAGGAGAGATATCATGAATAACGATTCCCTGTATGAATTATGTAAGTCTTTTTCTATGGCTAAAGAGAAGTTTTATTGTAAGAAAAAGTATTGCTGTGTCTTGGGTATGGTACTGTTTGCATTGCTGATCATTACCTTACTGCTATTTTTGTGGTGCACCCCTTCGCTAAAAATTCATTTTAGTCATGGCATGTTAAATTATGGTAGAAATATCGGTTCGATTGCTTTTTATCAATCTAGCTCGCTTTATACCTGGAGTAAACTGTTGATTGGTTTCTTTTTATGGTTAACCCTTGCTTGGGGAACTTGTTGTGCTTTCAAATGTATGAAAGAGAACAAAGTACTGTATATTACTTACCATCATAAAGAGCTCATGGTTGAGAGTTACATTAAAATGGCAGGCAAACTTGATAGCGCTGATAAAGAACGGCTGTCTGCAGCACTGTTAGATTGCGTTAAAAGTGATCCAATTCATGCGTTAGCAACTTATGAGAGAAAGAAGCACCATAAATAATCAGTAGGTGATGGAGACCTTCATTTAGGTCTCCACTGGATTTTTTCTATGCTTTATTCTTCTTTGATGCAGAATAAAAAGTGCTAAACCTGAGAGAAGTGTGCTAATAATCAGATAGACTGGCATATCAAATAAGGTTTTATAGATGTCATCAAGATATTCGCAAAGGTCTGGATAGCTTGGGCCAAGCCACCTTCCGAGTGGAGCGTATAGGTGGTAATGAAGGTCATAAATGAACTCAAAGATATGAGAAAAATAGTAGGCCAAAGTGAACGCTAACCCTATGCTCAGGTATCTTCCTTTAACGGGAGTTGCTTCAACAATTAAGGCAGAGAATGGTCCGATATATATGCCTGCGAATATAATTAATAAGCTAAAGCTTACTATTGTCATGCCAAGCAAATTGTACGCTTCGAAACAGTAGAGAGGGATCGATATGATAGCAAGTCCACAGAGTCCTGATATTAATAATTTCATACGGCCGATTCGGTCAGAAAGAAAGCCAGAGATGATAATGGCAGTAGCGAGCAGAAAACTAGAATATGGCCATTTTTCCATAAATTTATGTACATAAACCAGGGAAAAAAGTGTTGTGGCTGTTAGCATTGCAACTAATAATATATTCAGATTGTTTCTTTGAGGAGATCCTTTTAGTGTTGAGGATTTTCTTGCTGTGGTAAGTGCTTTCTCATTCTGCTTCATCTGCAAGAATGTTACAGATTCTGGCATGTATAATCTTATAATAAAAACTATTATTGCTAAAAATGACCCGATAAAAAAGCGTAGACGCCAACCCCAGGCAATAAATTGTTGATGAGGTAACGACAGGAAATGACCCAACCCATACATGACTGTGGAACCTAAAATCAAACCAATTCCTGAGAATATAAACCAGAACACTCCACCATATAATCCCTGTCTCTTAGTGCTAGCTGATTCTAATGCATAGATAAATGCACCTATTTTTTCACCAATAATAATAAAGGGTAGTGCACTACTCATGAACAACAATATATACTTTAGTGTCTCGGGGTGAATATGGGGGGACGGAGAGGGTAACAATCCAAATATGAACATAAAACTGGCGATAATTATGATTGATAACAATAATGATTTTTTTCTGCCCCAGTAATCACCAATACAGCCATATAATAATGAGCAAATAAGCATGGCTAGCCAACTTACCCCCAATTCTAGATACAGTTGCCAATAAGGGGTAGAAAAGTTGGATGGGAAAACATCCGCTAATGTTGTAAATATAACAACAGAACAATATCCTTGAACAACAAGGCCCGATCCTGAAAAAAGTGAGATCTTTAAAAATTGGTTATATTTTGTATTCATTTTTAGAAATCTGCCTATATTTTTAAAGTTTGTGATTGTATCCAATTAGATTGATTCCTGTCAAGAATGCTTCAAGTTGAAAAGAGTTATGTAATATCAATGTGCTACAATGAATGCTGTCGCTTCTGGGCACTAGTTGGGTTTGTAAGTAGTTGGCGATCTATTACAAAACCTTAGTGTAAACAGGACAATATTTTTGATGATATTTCTAATCCTCTGGTTTTATAGTGAATAAGAAATTCATACATCGAAACGATTAATTTATTGAGTTATCCTGTTTGGCTTGCATTTGTTTCCAATCAGCATTGAATTGGTCAAAAATCGCCTTGATCCCTTTATCCCAGGCCAATACAGCTTGTTGTGCACCTAGGGTATAGTTAGCGACAGGTATTCTCTGGCGATAAGTATGGTCAAAGAGGAGTGATTTGCTGTTTCCAAGTGATACTTTATTAACTTTGGCTTCAATGCTGATGACAGAAGTTATTTGACTCGGTTGTGTCGAGTCAATATAGAGCTCTCTTAAAGAGAACGTCACGCCATAATTGGCTATTAGTGAAGAACCTTCGCCAACAACTTCACTAAAATTGCCAGATGATTTCAATCGATCCATGGCAATCTGCTGTAATTGTGTCGCAGGTAGGGCAAGGAAACGGTTATAGTAGTCGCTTTGATAATTAGCATCTTTCAATTTGAAAATAAACATTTTTGAGTTGAAAGGTGGCGATGCTGAAATATGATTGACTTCAATTGTTGGCAGTTTCTTGTCGCTGGCAATCATTTTTTTCTGTGTAGTCGGTGGACTAAATAGATAAGTCTTAATATTGAGTTGTCGCTGTGGCGGTAGATTACAGGCACTAAGCAAAAGCAGTAGCAGAGAACAAAAGGTTGTGCGAATAGCGTTATTTTCTAACATGGTTTTGCTCCTGAGGGTAGAGATTTTTCGGTGGCTTAGTGAAAATTAGGGTTGATGGGTCAAGTTTTACCTGGGTAACCAAATCATTCATGTTGATGCTAAGTGTATCAAGGCGCTCCATTAATATCGATACTTGTGTCGATAGTTTGGGGAAATCTACCTGCTGTAGCATATTGGAAATTGCTTTAATGCTATCACTGAAGTATTGTAGTGAACTTTTTGAGGTCGGTACATAAGCATATTTAGGTTTCCACTCGATTGCTACAGGGATCTGGTTATCATCCGGATAGAAGCCCATTTCAATATAGGAGCTGCCGGTTAGGCCATTTGGATTAATTTTGATTTTTAATCCCTCTTTGACCAGTTTTTTTATCGTTTCGTTAAACGACTCCTGGTTGTTAGGGCCGGGGATATTGCCGGGGTCAACTGACATAAGGATGTAAACATAACTAAATTTCTCATTGTCAGAGAATTTATCATCTAGTTCCGGGTAGGCGGCATCAATGAATTGAATTTTTTCAACTTGACCAATGGGAACGCCATGAAATTTTATTGCTGATCCAACTGAGAGCCCTTGTACTGAGTTTTGAAAATAGCTTTCAATATAGAGTTTTCTGTGCGTTAAACTTTTAAAGAACCCGGCAAACATTAATAATACTACCAGGATGATAATTGCCACCGTGGTAAAAAGTCCCGTGTAGAAATATTTTCTTTTATTGTCATGCATTATTCTCTTCCTCTTGCCAAAAATTTCTGTACCCAGGCATTCTCTGAATTGGCAATCACCTCTTCTGGTTTACCTATTGCTACTATACCTCGCTGGTCTTTGTTAAGTAAAATAATTCGATCAGCAATGCTAAAGACGCTTGATAGTTCATGGGTCACAATGATAAAGGATAGTTGTAGATTGGTTGCCAAACTTTGTATTAGTTCATCAAGATTGGCAGAGGTTACCGGATCGAGTCCAGCAGAGGGTTCATCGAGAAATAGAATCTCTGGCTCCAGCATCAGTGCTCTGGCGATCGCCGCGCGTTTTAACATACCGCCACTTAACTCAGCTGGTAAATAGTGGCCAAATTTTTTCAGTCCAACTAACTTTAATTTTTCTAAGGCAATCTGCATGATAGCCTCGCGGGTTAAATCGGTATGTACCTTTAGGGGTAGCATAAGATTCTCTAACAGAGTCATTGAGCCTAACAGCGCGCCACTTTGAAAGGTCATGCCCATTTTCATTGGTGTAGTAGTGCGACAGTCAGGATCATCGCTGATCACAACAGTGCCGTGCTGATAGTTCTCTAAGCCGATAAGTGTGCGGATTAGGGTGCTTTTGCCGCAACCAGAATCGCCAAGAACCATCAGTATTTCACCATGGTGTAACTCAAAATTAAGTTGCTCGAGCAGGATATTCTCCCCTGACAGAATTTGTAGATCTTTAACGGTTAATACGGCATCCACTCTTTCCATAACGATTATATCCCTAACTGGTAAAATATAACGGCAAAAATGCCATCGACAATGGCAATCATTATAATGCTCATGACAACCGATTTTGTTGTTGCCATACCAACAGCACTTGAACTCTGTTTGGCTTTGAGGCCATAAGTGCAGCCGATAATAGCAATAATAGCACCAAATATCGTAACTTTTATTAATCCACCAATTAGATTGGTTAAACTCAGTGATTGGGATAGCTGCGTCATATAGAAGGCAGTTGAGTAGCCAAAGGTCATAAAGATCAGAGCACAGCCAATAAAGCTAAAAAGTAGCATGTAAAGACTGAGTAGTGGAATGGTAAGAATAACTGCGCAGACTTTCGGTAGAATAAGAAATTCAGTTTTATCGATTGCCATCGTCTGTAGTGCATCGATCTCTTGATTGACATTCATCGAGCCGATTTCAGAGGCGAATGCTGCGACTGAGCGACCTGATACCACTAATGCGGTCATGAGCGGGCCGATTTCGCGTGTCATTGCAATGACAACCATATTGACGGAATAGGATTTCGCTCCAAACATTGCCAGCGCAATGGCGCCCTGGAAGGTCAAGATGATGCCGAGAATAAATCCCATCAATGCAATAATCGATAGGCCTTTCGGGCCTGCTTGATAAAGCTCGTGCATGAAGAAACGTGCGAAGGTTTTTAGGCGTGGAGTTTTTAATAGCAGTTCACCAAAAAGAGAGAGTCCACGTGAACATAGTTGCGGTAGTGCCCAGATGCCGCGGCCAATGGTTTCGAACAGTGGGGTCTGTCGGGTGTGTTGTTCTAAAGTACTATCTTCAATGTGATCATAGACATTAAATAGTTTTGCGATGGTATAGTTTTCAGATTTTAGTGTTAGTTGTTGAATTTCTGGAGATGTCTTTAATTGTGATAGTAGATGGACAAACGCGCTGTCATAACTTTCCAGAGCATCGAGGTCAATTTCTACGCTGTCGGGATGGTAACGTTTTATCAACTCAAGCGAATCGGACCAGGGTTTTTTTAATGAATGGAGGTTAGCATCACCGCTATAACTGAGGGTCAGCTTTTTTGTATCCTCTGAGTAAGAGTATGTTAGTTTGCAAGGTTGATTCTTCGCCATTAGATCTATCAAATCCTATTTTTATCCACTTGCTGTCTCTATTAGTTTAGCAGAAGAGGCTGATTTGATGAAATATTTTGCTAATTCTTCATGCCTCGAGGTGATCATGGATTGGCAACAGAACTTTTTTGTAGACTTTGCTAATATGCTTGCCGTCCCAAATATAACCGTAATGGGCTGCCTGAATACAACTATGGAGTAAGTTGGGCTTAAACAGAGCGAAACTCTCTCCCTCTCTGCGTACCGATTGATAGGTAATGCCGTTCCCCGATTGTTTTTTAACCGCTATTCCTAACGATTGTCCCATTGTATAGTCCTCTTTATCATAGAGAGCTGTTGCCAGGTAATCATCACCGCGAATGTCCATTAATGTTGCAGAGAATTTAGCAAACAGGCAGCGCATATTAATTTCCTGGGGTTTCTCGTTGGTATAACGCATGAAGCGTTCACGATGATAGACGGTTTCTGCAATGGCGGTGCTAATTTTGGTCGAAGCATAATAAACACCATAATCACCATTAGAAAAACGGCTGCCATCAGGGTTAGTATGAGTAAAAGTTGCCGTAATATAGCCACTGCCGCGCACATCATTGAACACTTTTTCATCATCAGGAACTAACGCAATATCACCAATCTCATCTTGTATGCGTGGATTGGTTAGGCGTTGCACAGCATACAGAGCTTCAAAATCCTCTGGATTGGCAACGTCTTCAAATAGAGCGATGGGCGGAAATTTTGATGGAATTAAACGGTAACAGCTCTGTTGTTCAAAGGATGCTTGTGGGATGGTTGTGATATCTATTAAGCCCATCCGCCACGCTCTGCACTCAGTCTGCTGGAGACATTCCACAAATCGACCACGCGCCCCTGTAACATGATATCCAGGGCGCTTTTACCATTGAAAAATGGTGCGTGGTTGGGCTTCCTTACCCAGCCATAGACAGAGTCATTATCGGATAGGAGAATACGGAGTGATGCGTGGATATTGAGAATATAGGATAAACGTTCGAGTAGGTCAGGGCTAATATTTGGCTTTGTTGCGGCTTTAAGATATTTATAGAAAGTGGGTTTTTTTAGGCCGCCGAGCAGAATCAATTTCTCCTCAGTGCTGCAGTGCCAACGGTTGAGAATATTATTTACTGCATTTAAGGCGATTGCGCCCTGGTCATTAAGTTGCTGTTTTTTAAGCTTTGTTTGCATCAGCTATCTCCCCCATCTATTTACATTATAGACTAGAATATGAAAAAGTCTATATATAGACTGGCTGTTTTTATATAGTAGTTAAATACTACTGCCACCATCAACACGCAGTACTTGACCAGTCATGAATCCCGCGTTATCACTGAGTAGGAACTCTATCGTTGCTGCAATCTCTTCTGGACGACCTAGCCGTTTCATGGGGATTTGTTCAAGTACGGCTTTCTCTTCTTTACTACCGACAGGGCGAGTTCTTCTGAACAGCTCTGTTTCAATTGGTCCGGGGGCGATCAGGTTAACTGTTATCGCAAACTCTGCGAGTTCAATAGCCCATGTGGTTGTACAACCGATTAATGCCATCTTTGCTGCGGCATAGCTTGTGCGTTTTTTGATGCCGCGTTTGCCTGCGCGACTGCCAATATTGATAATTCTTCCCCACTTACGTGCTTTCATCGCAGTAACAAAGTGTTGTGTAATTTGTACACTAGTACGGACATTCAGCTCATACACGGCATGCAAACTAGCTAGATCAATCTCTTCAAGTGCTTGGGGGTAGGCAATGCCAACATTATTGACTAGTGCATCTACATGAATATCTTGGTTACTTATCTCTTCTAGCAGTGTTGCGGTTGCTGTTGGATCAGCCAAATCAGCGCTAAAAAGTTTCCCAGGGAAATCGGCTTTCTGTTGTCGTGCAATACCTATCACACGCCAGCCAGCTTCTGCCATTCTCTTGCTGGCAGCATAACCAATGCCCTTGGTTGCGCCGGTAATCAGTACAGTTTTTTTCATGCTTTGCTTTTAGTTATTTGAATATAAGCTAAGACCGCATTATATCTCATGTCAGATAAATTGTTTACCTAAATTACAATATAATTGCTCACCCCATCACCGCCAGGTGCGCGCGCAATTGTAAAGGTTAGATAATTCGTTGATAAAGTAGAACCCAATGCAACGGAGGAAATAACCATGCGAAGCAATAGCAAAGATACGACATTAAAAAAGAACTA